>JAAYSY010000080.1 GCA_012518235.1 Bacteroidales bacterium | reverse complement strand
CTATTCGTTATCCAAGAGGAAGAGGTCATATTAAGGATTGGAAGTGCCCACTAGAGGAAATCCCTGTTGGTAAAGGACGGAAACTCAAAGGAGGAAAAGACATAGCTATTGTTACGATAGGTCCTATAGGTTACACTGCATCGGCAGCAATTCAGGAAGCAGAAAAAGAAAAATCTATATCTATTGCTCATTATGACTTGCGTTTTCTTAAACCATTAGATGAAGAGATGCTTCATGAAATAGGAACTCATTTTGATAAAGTAATAACCATAGAAGATGGAGTTAAAAAAGGAGGAATGGGTAGTGCTTTATTAGAATTCTTTGCTGAAAACAATTACAAACCTTCAGTAAAGCGTATTGGAGTTCCAGATGAATTTATTGAGCATGGTAAAGTAAATGAACTTTACTATATTTGTGGTATGGATAAAAAGAGTATATTGAAAGAAATATATAGTTTTATCTAATACGCTACTCTTTTTAAATACTCAAAACTTAAGCAAATGAATATTGTCGTTGCAGGGGCTGGAGCTGTTGGAACTCATTTAGCCCGACTATTATCTGATGAAAAGCAAAACATTACACTCATTGATGGCGATGAAGAAAAATTAAGTCTATTGGGTGCAAACCTAGATCTTCTCACTGTTCTTGGTTCTGCCACTTCTATAGAATCCTTAAAAGAAGCAGGAATTAGTAAAACCGATTTATTCATTGCCGTTACTCCTGACGAATCTAGAAATATAACAGCATGTATGTTGGCTACTAATTTAGGTGCTATTAAAACTGTAGCAAGAATAAACAATTATGAATATCTTTTTCCCGACAATCGTGCTTTCTTTAAAAAACTTGGGGTCGATGAATTAATTTGTCCAGAGATGTTGGCGGCTAGAGAAATTGTTTCTTCAGTAAAAATGAGCTGGGTTCGTCAATGGTGGGAGTTTTCAGAAGGCGCCTTAGTTTTAATTGGGGTAAAAATAAGAAAGGATGCAGAAATACTTAACACGCCTCTAAAAGAGCTTAGTGAAGAAGAGATTCCCTATTATGTAGTCACTATTAAAAGAGGAAATAAAACAATTATTCCTAGAGGTGACGAAACCATTCAGCTCTATGATATTGTATATTTCACAACCACTAGAAGATACATTCCATATATTCGTAAAATAACAGGAAAGGAAGACTATCCTGACGTTAAAAGCGTAATAATTATGGGTGGAGGACGTATAGCACAGAAAACAGCAGAACAGCTTCCTGATTACATGCGTATAAAAATCATAGAAAATGATTTTGACCATTGTAATTTATTGACTGAGCTATTAGATAGTAAAATAATGATTATTAATGGAGACGGAAGAGACTTAGAGTTATTAGAGGAAGAGGGAATAAAACATACGGATGCATTCATTGCACTAACAGAAAATTCAGAAACAAATATTTTAGCTTGCTTAGCGGCTAAAAGAATGGGTGTTGAAAAGAGTGTAGCTGAAGTTGAAAACATAGACTACATTGGTATGGCCGAAAGCTTAGATATTGGTACTATAATCAATAAAAAGAAAATTGCAGCTAGCTACATTTACCAAATGATGCTAGATGCTGATGTATCAAACGTAAAGTGTTTGACTCTTGCTGATGCCGATGTTGCAGAGTTTACCGTAAAGAAAGACTCCAAAGTAACAAAACATAAAGTAAAAGATTTAGGACTTCCAAAAGAAAGTATTATTGGAGGGTTAGTAAGAGAAGGAAAAGGTATTCTAGTAACAGGTGATACACAAATTCAACCTGGAGATCATGTTGTTGTTTTTTGCTTAAGTATGATGATTAAAAAAATTGAGAGATTTTTCAACTAGTTTATGATTAATCGAAAAATGATACTTAGAGTTATGGGCTCGTTGTTATTGATAGAAACAGCGATGCTTATGCTCTGTGCTGGGATTTCTTTACTCTATCAAGAAGATGACTTAGCTAGCTTTTTACTAACTGCAGCAATAACCACTATTATAGGTTCTCTACTTTACCTTTATGGAAGAAAAGCAGATAAGGAGTTAAGCCGAAAAGATGGTTATATTATAGTTACTTTTAGCTGGATTATTGTTTCTGCTTTTGGTATGCTTCCTTATTATTTAAGTAATTATATCCCAGATATTACTAATGCTTTTTTTGAAAGCATATCTGGTTTTACTAGTACAGGGAGTAGTATTTTAGATAATATTGAGGAATTTCCCCATGGGCTTCTTTTTTGGCGAAGTCTTACTCAATGGATTGGAGGTTTGGGTATTGTGTTTTTCACAATCGCTGTGCTTCCTTTTTTTGGTGTTACTGGAGTTCAACTTTTTGCAGCTGAAGCTACAGGCCTATCCCACGATAAAGTCCACCCTAGAATTGGTGTAACAGCTAAATGGATATGGTTAATCTATATTGGTCTTACCCTAGTTGAATCTATTCTCTTACGTTTTGGTGGTATGAGCTTCTTTGATAGTATTTGTCATTCACTAGCAACTACAAGTACAGGAGGTTTTTCAACTAAGCAGAGTAGTATTGCGTTCTATAAATCTCGATATATAGAATATGTAGTAACACTCTTCATGTTTTTATCTGGAATAAACTTCTCACTTTATATCTTATTTTTAAATGGGAAGTTTAAAAAATTAAGAGACGAAGGAGAGCTTAAACTTTATTTATTCTCTGTTTTATTTTTCAGTACATTCATAGCTCTTGTTCTCTATTTTGTAGATAACGAACCACTAGAATATTCCATTCGAAGTGCTTTATTTCAAGTCGCTTCTATTCATACATCTACTGGTTTTGCTACGGCAGACTATATGACATGGCAACCTGTTGTTTGGGGAGCTTTATTCATAACCATGATAATTGGAGCTTGTGCAGGAAGTACCTCAGGTGGTATTAAAGGAATACGTCTACTTATTTTAGGTAAAATAACAAGAAATGAGTTTAAACGAATTCTACACCCTAATGCTGTCCTTCCTGTAAGAATAAACAAAACTGTAATCCCTGACACAATACAATCTATTGTGTTAGCCTTTCTTTTTCTTTATTTTTCGTTTATGTTTATGAGCATCCTAATTTTTCAGGCACTAGGCTTGGAGTTTAAAGAAGCTGTAGGAATAGCCATATCTAGTATTAGCAATTCTGGACCTGGACTAGGTAGGTTTGGTCCTTCTTTTTCATGGAGTGCACTTCCTAATATTGCAAAATGGTGGGCTTCTTTTTTAATGCTTTTAGGTAGATTAGAGCTTTTTAGTGTTCTTCTTATTTTAACTCCAGGATTTTGGAGAAAAAACTAATACCTAATTATATAAAGAAAGTCAACTATTTAAATAGTTGACTTTCTTTATATAATTTTCTTTACGCTTTCTTACCTTGGAATAAAGTACTTAATGAACTTATCTTTATGCAGTTGTCTAATATATAATAATACCCTATCCTCCATTTGTGGTTCATCCTTAAATTTAGATTGAATGCATTGAACTATATCAGAAACAGTATTTGAACCATCGATTAAATCCCAAAGAACTGATCCGTATTCTTCTAATTCTACACTAAAATGAGAATTCATTTTTTTTGGTACGAAGTATTTTTGAACCCATTGATTTCTAAATCGCGGATAAGATAAAATAACTAATCCAGCTTCATTATAAGAGGTTTCAACTAAGTCATCGCGAATTGGGACGACATTCATCAAGTTTATTTTATTCTTAGTTTTGTGTTTCACTAATTACTTATCTTGAATATTAGCTTCTTGTAATCCATATCCTTTTTTCGCGTCTTCTGCTTTTAAAAGCAAAGAAACAATCAAAGCTAACACACCAAAAATAGAAAATATAATCATAGGCAAAGTATAATCATAGGTAGTAATTCCATTCACAACAGGTCCTTTACAGAAACTGTCAAGTACCCAACCAATTAACAATGGAACTCCCATTAATCCCCAATTCTGCACCCAAAAAATCATAGCATAAGCACTACCTAACTGTTTAGCAGGTATAATTTTAGGAACTGAAGGCCACATAGCAGAAGGAACCAATGAGAAGGCAATACCTAAAATGACCATAATAATAGTTGCAAACCACCACTCATTCAATATGGGGAGAGAGAACGAAACATGTACTACAATTAATAATATAGATCCGATAATCATTAAATTAGCCCCTTTACCAATTCTATCATATAATGTGCCAAATAATGGAGTTAAGAAAAGTGTCCCTAAAGGTAAAATACTAGGTATAGAACCAGCTAACTCAGGATCAACATTGTATTTTTGAATCATTAAATCAGTGGCATACTTCAGAAAAGGGAAGATGGCTGAATAGAATAACACACATAATAAAGCTAACAACCAAAAACCTTTATTAGTTACAATTAATTTCAAATCACTTAATTGGAAGGTTTCTTCATTTTCCTCATCAATAACATCTTCAGAACGATCGAATTTTCGGTCATAAAACATATAGAGAAAAAAGGTAAGTGCTCCTATACATAGTAAGACAAAACCTATTAATACAGGTGCAGAAATATGCTTAAAATAGATAGCAAGAGGAGCAGAAACACTTAAAGCTAACATTGTTCCAATACGAGCTACCGCCATTTCTAAACCCATAGCTAAAGCTAATTCATGACCTGTAAACCATTTAACAATGATTTTAGAAACAGTAATTCCTGTAATTTCAATACCTACACCAAAAATAGCATATCCTATTGCTGCTAAAGCAACTTGCATCCGCAAACCAAAGAGCATAGCTCCATCTGCAAAAGTAGTACTTACGGCATAATACTTTATTCCACATCCAACAATCATTAGCAAGCATGCCCCCATACCCGTAAATCGGATACCCATTTTATCAAGAATAATCCCTCCAAAAATTAGCATTAAGAAGAACACATTGAACCAACCATAGGCACTAGTGAAAATTCCGTATTCAAAACTATCCCATAAAAGTTCTGTTTCCAACATAGGCTTTAAAGGAGCCATCACATCCGTTAGAAAGTAAGCACAGAACATAGTAAAGGCTACTAATCCTAACACACCCCATCGAAGAGCTTTAGAATCACTTAATTTCTTATTTATCGCTTTAGTCATATTGTATAGTAAATTATTATTAAATTTTTATATATTAAAAATCAAAGGTACTGAAATCTTGTTTTCTATCCCAAGTTTTAATTAACAGAATGACAAAAAAAGTCCTAGATATTATTCTATCTAGGACTTTTAAAATACTATTCGTATATATTATTGTATTTCACTTTCATCAATTCTCTGCATCTGAATTGTCAGAACCACTACTTTCCTCAGCTGGACCTGCAACATCATCTATAAATGGAGCATCAGCACCACTAGGAATATTGTAAGGGTTAATACTCTCTTCTTGTTTTGCTTTTTCCATAAGGACACTCCCATCTTCTCCATAAGTGGATTTAGGAAGTACGTATGCTGTAGCGATACTTAGTACTACCATAATAGCTGCTAAACTCCAAGTAGCTTTTTCTAAAAAGTCTGTAGTCTTGCGAACTCCCATTATTTGATTTGAAGAAGAAAAGCCTGAAGCTAAACCTCCCCCTTTAGAGTTTTGAATAAGCACTATAAAGCACATTAATATAGCTGCTATTACAATAAGTATAGTCAATAATAAATACATTTGTTTATTTTGATTTAGTGTTAATAATCAATTTTTCTAAAAATCTAATCTGGTCTGCAAAGTAAGCATTTTTTTTCGGATATTTCAAGCTTAATTTTTTAATAATTTCAATCGCTTTCGAATATCTCTTTTGTTTGATGTATATCTTCGCCAATGTTTCTGTAAAAAACTCCTCATCTTCCTCTTCATCATCGTATGATTCACTTGGAATGGTATCAAGTTTCAATATCGATTTTGGCTTTGTCTCATTATCTACTGGTGAATCAAAACCACCTTCTATAAACTGATCTATTAACTCTTGACCTTTTAGTTTGGGTACATCTTTATATTCAGTATGCTCGTCCTCTTGTAAAAACAAAGAGTAGTCTGTAGCATAATCAAACTCTACACTTTGTGGAATCATCTGTTCTTGATCGGGTAATTTTGATAAAAAGGAGTCTATTAAGACTAACGTCCGATCTAATCCTATATCATCAGCAGATTCAGATAATGTATTGACATCTTTATAAGGCTCTAATATTAACCGATCACCCTCTATTAATCTAAATAAAACTCTTCGGTCTGCTACATATAAAGCTGCTTTACGCAACTCCTCACCAAACATAGTGTCATGAAGCAAATAAAGGTTTTTTAGATATAATAATCGTAAAGTTTGAGCATAAGGATATTTTGCCACTAAAGTCCTTAGTTCATATAATGTTTCTTTATTTAATCTTTCTGGATGCAATATCCATTGCTCCAAATTTACATAAACCATAAACTACCAGTTTATCACTGTTGCATTATAAATTTGATCTACAATTTCCTTTACCATTTGAGCTATTAAATCATCTTGTACATCAGTTAATAACTGACGAGAATCATAAGTTCTAAATGCTGTAAACTGTTGCTCAAAATCATCATCATGATTAGAGTTATTTACATAACGGACATTTATAGTGATAGTCAATTTAGTTTCTGAAGAATAACCATCAGCAGTTACTGCTTGATTGTACTGATTATACCCCGTTATTTCTCCATCGATATCTAAATCACCATTTTGTTTAACAAGACTAAGTCGAGTTTGACGAATAAAGATATCTTTTAAGTCCTCATTAAATCGTGTAGCAAGCGGTGCATAAACATAATCTGCTTTTATTGGGAACTCTGCTATAGAAATTGTTTTTACTTTACTATAATCTATAGTAGATGTTCCAGTAAAGGAATAAGAAACACTGCACGAGGTTATAATTAAAGATAATAAAGTACAACCAAGTACTATTTTATTTTTTGCTTTATGCCAATCCATATCGTTTTATTTTTCTATAAAGAGTACGCTCAGAAATCTCCAAATCTTTAGCTGCATCTTTTCTCTTTCCTTTATGTTTAATCAATGCTTTACGAATCATCTCTTTTTCAACATCCTCTAAAGATAGTGATTCTTCTATATACTCCTCAGTATCTTCAATCTCAGCAGTATGTTTTTTTGTTTTTTTAGGTTGCTCAATCGTTGGGTTTATTATAGTTGGCATCATAGATGACTGTTCAACAGGTCTAGCCTCTGAAATAAAACCCTCGGAAGAAGGTGTTACTTTATCTCCTGCACGCTCGGTCATGAGTTTGTGTACAATACCTTTTAACTCGGTAACATCTTTACGCATATCAAATAAAACCTGATATAGTATTTCGCGCTCATTTTCGAAGCCTAAACTCTTAGAACCAAAAATAGCTGGTAAACTTTTATGTTGTTTTTGCGGTAAATATTTAACAAGTATGTCTTTAGATATCTCACGATCGGTTTCTATGATTGACAATTGTTCTGTAATATTTTTCAGTTGACGCACATTTCCAGGCCAAGGATAACTCATCAATAGTTCCTTAGCCTCTTCACTTAACTGAACAGCAGGCATACGATATTTTTCAGCAAAATCAAATGCAAATTTCCGAAACAATAAAACAATATCTTCACCACGCTTTCTTAAAGCTGGAATTTGGATAGGAATTGTATTTAATCTATAATATAAATCTTCTCTAAACCGTCCCTGTGCAATAGCCTCTGATAAATTTACGTTTGTTGCGGCAACAATACGAACATCTGTTTTTTCTACTGTAGAAGAACCCACTCTGATAAATTCTCCACTTTCAAGTACACGCAATAAGCGAGCTTGTGTAGGAGAAGGTAACTCTCCAACTTCATCTAAAAATATAGTTCCACCATTCGCTTCACCAAAATAACCTTCACGCTCACCAATAGCACCTGTAAAAGCTCCTTTCTGGTGACCAAATAGTTCAGAGTCAATTGTACCCTCGGGTATAGCCCCACAGTTTACAGCAATATATTGTCCATGTTTTCGACTACTATATTGATGAATAATTTGAGGAAAGAACTCTTTACCTACCCCACTCTCTCCAGTTATCAGCACGGATAAATCAGTAGGTGCCACCTGAATAGCGGTATCAATAGCCTGCATTAATGCAGAATCATTACCAATTATTCCAAATCTTAACTTTACTTGTTTTAATTCCGATGCCGTCATATTTCTTCTATTCGTATCTTTATAATTTGATTCTATTCAGCTTATATCCGCAGATCAATCCTCATTATCAATGCTTCCTGACACTAACTTTTCATTCATTGAACGATTACGATAAATATCAATAGCTGCGTAAATAGCTTGTCTAAAAGAATCTTCATTCGCATCTCCTTTTCCAGCGATATCATATGCTGTTCCATGCGCAGGAGATGTTCTTACTACTGGTAATCCCGCTGTAAAATTCACTCCCTCACTCATAGATAAAGCTTTAAATGGAGCTAGACCTTGGTCATGATACATAGCTAACACTCCATCAAAATGAGTAAAATTTCCACTTCCCATAAAACCATCAGCAGCATAAGGACCATAACATAACATTCCCTCATCTGCCTTTTCTTTTAGTGCTGGAATAATAACTTCTTGTTCTTCAGACCCAAGTAAACCATCATCACCCGCATGTGGATTTAATGAAAATACAGCTATTCTAGGTTTTAGAATACCAAAATCATTTTTCAATGTTTCTTCAAAAACAGTCAATTTTTCCTGTATTAACTCCTTCGTTATTGAATTTGGAACCTCTTTTAATGGCATATGAGTTGTTGTCAAAGCCATTCTAAAATCTCCATTCATTAAAATCATAAGTGATTTTTTCCCCTCGCCTAGTTTTTCTTCAAAAAACTCAGTGTGTCCTGGAAAATTAAAATCGTCAGAATGAATAGTATTTTTATTTATTGGTCCTGTTACAATAACATCAATAAGACCAGCTTTATAGTCTTCTACAGCTTTTTCTAAGGCCATTAAAGCAGACTTTCCCGCTTTTCTGTCCGGTCTAGAAAACTCAACTAAAATATCATCATCAACACAATTCAAAACACTAAATTTTCGTTCTTCTGCCTCTCCCGCATTATTAATAATACTAAAAGTAGTTGAAATATCTAATGTTTTACGCTGATAAGCAGCTACTTTAGGTGATCCATATAATATAGGAATACATAAGTCAAACATTTGTGGATTAGAGAATGATTTTAATATCACTTCATAACCTACACCATTTATATCACCATGTGTAATACCTATTTTTATTTTTTTACTCATATCTAGTTATTCTTTATAGAATCATTTTTTTCTGTACTGACTAGCACCTCTTTATCCTGAGGAAGTCTTAAAGTATAAAGTGAAGCTTCAATTTGTCTAATTAAATTTCGCTTCAACTTATCGGGAGCATAGACAAAAACTTCTGCAACAATTACCCGTTGATTCACTTCATCTACACGTGCATGAGAAACAAATGGACCTCCCATAAAATCACCTTTTACTTTCCAAAGCCCTCTAACTTCCAT
>JAAYSY010000079.1 GCA_012518235.1 Bacteroidales bacterium | reverse complement strand
GGTAGAACATACTTTTTTGATATTGGGGTCAAAAGTGAACCCAATTTGTGGTATTTTTTATTATAGCCAAAGCATAACATAAAAAAATCCTTCTTTCTAATGCTAGAAAAAAGGAGTTCTGTGAAATCAATCGTACGCTATTAGAAATCAAGACTAGGTAACTAACCAAAGAAAAGAAAGCCAATAGCCAACCATCTTAACAACTTAGATGGATAGGTATTTTTTTAACTTCTCTACACTCGTATTTATTATCAGTTCTTCTGGAAAATCTATTTCGTTTACTAATTCTAATGCATGATTAAAAGAAGCAATATCGTAAGATATATGAGCATCGCTACTAAGAATAACAGGCACTTCGTATTTTTTACATAATCGAAGAATTTCTAAGTTATTTCCCCTAGCCTCCTCTTTTTGACGAATAGGTTTCAGTGAACTATTATTAATTTCTAAGAGTGTATGATGCTCTTTTGAAGCCAAAACAAGAGGTTCAAAATCGAGCTCAACACTCCCATCGCCTGGATGACTAATTATGTGAATATATGGATTTTTGATTACCTCAATCATTCCTGCTGTATTTTCTTCCTTTGTACCCTCATCGTAGCACAATGAGTGAATACCTGCAATACGAAGATCAATCATATCCATTAAATCAGTATCCATACTAAGGTTACCTTTTGTATCTAGAATATCTATCTCGGCTCCAATTAATAGTTCTAAATCTCCAATTTTTCGGGGTACAGTATAGAGGTTTATAAAGTATATTTCACCACAAGAGCCAGGAAATCCAGGGGCATGCTCTGTAATACCTAACATTTTTAATCCTTTATCTTGAGCGCCTTGAATCATCTCTTGCATAGAGCTAAAAGCATGTCCACTAGCCAGGGTATGTGTATGTAAATCTAATTCTAATTTCATTGTTCTTTTTATATTTATCGTCTCTTACTATTATTATCTCTTGTTGGCCTTCAAATTAACCATTTTAATTAGAATAATAGACTCTTCTAACTGCATAAACTATTAATAGTAGTTAAGAATAGACGAATCAAACAGAATTTATAGACAAGTAATAAACTCACTATCAAAGAGATTCATCAAAACACTATACTATAAAAGGTAAATTGATAGATGCATAAATTGGACTATTTTTTCATAAATCCCTATACAAAATACTCTTATATGGAAAAATAGTTCTACATTCATCGCACAAACAAATATGAATAACTATGAAGAAAACAATTTTACTAGTCTTAGCTATCAGTTGCTCACTCTTAACTTTTGCTCAAAAAAGTTACACTATTAACGGAGTAGTAGAAGATAAAGCATTAAATAATACGACTGTTTACCTTTATGAATATGACGATTTACTCTCTTCGGTAGATGACTTCTTAAAAGAAAACATGACCGTTATAGATAGTACCCAAGTAAAAAACAACAAGTTTAAGTTTACCCAAAAAGTGCCTAAAGACAATCCTGTTCTTTGTTTACTGTACGTTCCTGCAATGAAATATCCATTTCAAGTAGCACTAGAACCAGGTACAATAGAAGTGGAGATTCTTAAAGGGGGAGATACCGTTCCGTATTATAGCACATTGAAGGGTACTTCTGTAAACAATGATTTAGATGAGTATTTACTTAAAACCATTCGTGAAATAACAAAGCTGAGCAATGAAATGCAAGCTAGTAGTGATGCGGATAAATTTCAAGAAATCATAGAAATACTAACTAAGGTATCTACCGATCTAAGAACCAACACGTCTCTTTTAGTAAATAAATACATTGACAAAAAGCCCCTAGGCGAACAATTATTATTTACTTTTTTCGAACTACTAGAAAAAGAAGATTTAGATGCAATTAAGTCTAAGCTATCTAAAGAAACACTAGATAAGTTAAACGAGAAACAGATTATGATGGAGAGTCAACTAGAATCTCTTCCTTCTTTATTCTAAAATAGAACAGATAAAAAAAGACTCTTTTGTTTTGTGTATTCAGTACAACTTACAAAAGAGTCTTTTATATTCTCACAATTAAACCAATCGCCTAAAACGCTGATTCCTGTGAGCTATTCGTTTGTGAATATCGTTCATTAAAGGCTTACCTGCAACTACCAAAGTCACTGCAATTAAAATAAGAAGTACCCCTAATATTATTCTAGCTGTTATTTGTTCCTGAAACACTAATACGCCTATTAATAATGCAGTAACGGGTTCAAGAGCACCAATTATAGCCGTTGATGTAGAGCCAATATATTTTACAGCTATGTTTATAAAAAGTATAGATATAACCGTTGGAATAATGGCTACACCCAATAAATTTAATCCAGCGCGATAAGAAGGAATAAATTGTAACTCGATTAAGAGTTTTGTTCTTACTATAAATACAAACATGCCAAAGAATATAACCCAAAAGGTCATCTTACCAATAGACATTGTCCGTAATGAAGAGTGACCCACTCCAATGATATAAAGTGAATAGGCTAAGGCCGAAAATGCCACTAATATTAATCCTTTATTACTCAAAGCAGTTTGGCCATCTCCTTTATATAACAAAGCTATTCCCACTAAGGATAAAGCAATACATCCAAAAGTCAAGAAAGAGGCTTTTTCTTTAAAAAACAAAGTCATAATAACAGCTACCAAAACGGGATAAATAAAAAGTATGGTAGAAGCTATACCCGCATCCATATATAAAAAGCTCTGAAATAAAAACAAAGAAGATAAAGAGAAGATCACCCCAAAAACAAACAATGGAAACACCTCTTTCTTTGTTATTTTTAGCGACTCTCCTTTACTAATTAACAACACTCCTAGTAATAAGGAAGCAAAAGCAAAACGATAAAAAAGTACAGAATCTGGATTCATTCCTTCATCATATAGAGGAAGTGAAAACAAGGGATTTGTACCGTAGGCTACAGATGCTATAATTCCAAATAGCACTCCTTTCATTTTGTTACTCATTTTCTTTCTTTACAATTAATATTACCCTAACCTAAAATCGGGCGCAAAGATAGTTTAAAAACAAGTACACAAACCTATTTTACAATAAAAAATGATCCATTTAACTCACTTATTAACAATTGGTTCTGACACTTTAATAGCTAGTCAAATTCAAAAGAATCTAAAATGAATAAAATTGCTTTCTTTCGATACGATAAACGGATTAAAAAGAGTGCTTTTTGATAGTAATAAGAAGAAATATCAGACGAACAGATTAATCACTTTTGTTTTTGAAAAGCCAACGTATTTCTCTCCCAAAAAACCCCATCGGTATATCCTTGTATCGAATTATCTTCATCGGCTATTTCTAATCTCTTTTCGGCCCAAGCACAATACAAAGGATTTTGTTCTATTCCTATATACTGACGATTTAACTTTTTAGCCACCACACTGGTTGTTCCTGACCCTAAAAAAGGATCGAGTACCACATCTCCTTCATTCGAACTAGCTAAAATAAGCTTAGCTATTAATTTCTCTGGTTTTTGTGTAGGGTGAGCTGTATTCTCTGGCATAGACCAAAAAGGAATGGTAATATCATTCCAAAAGTTTGATGGACAGGTATCTCTAAATTTACCTTTCGATGTTTCTTCCCAGTCTTTAGGTTCTCCTTCCACTCGATAGGGAGCTAGTACCTGACGCCTTTCTTTAACTGCATCTAGATTAAAAGTAAACTCATTAGACTGTGTGGCATACCATATATCTTCTATACTATTTTTCCAGTTTGTTTTTGCTCCACGTCCCTTTTCACGCTGCCAAGTAATGCGATTGCGCACATTAAAATGCTTCATCAACTCCACTCCAATAATCAAACTAGAACACCAATCACAACAGACATAGATAGTACCGGTAGGTTTTAATTTTTCTTTTAAAGCTACAATCCATTCCTCAGTATAAATATGGTATTTTTCTGAGGTAGTCTTAGCGTATCGATTGCCATGGTACTCTTTTGTTAAATTATAAGGTGGATCAACAATCAGTAAATCAACAGATTCATTGGGAATGATTTGAATAGCCTCAAAGAAATCACCAATAATAGTCTTATTTGTTTCAGTTAATAACTCCTTATCAAATGCTTTTAAATCGATACATCTTTTAATATAGGGTGTACCCTCTTCAATATTAAAATCAATTGTTTTATTTAAAGGAGACTTTTTCTTCTTTTTACTCATTGTATTCTAGCTATATAATTTATCCTTGTCCGCTTACAGAACAAAGATAGCAAAGAATTTCAAAACTTTACTGCACTACACTTATTCAGAAGATAATTAGATGAGAATCCATGAATATATCTTTTAAATTGTCTATTTTTTATTAATATTTAAAACTATTACACCCAATCGTTGTTTCTATAACTTTAAGTAATACACAAACAAAAATATATGACATTTACATATGATACCACACAATTGTTGTGGGCCTTTGGTCTTACGCTCTTTGCGGGTTTATCCACAGGTATTGGTAGCTTGATTGCTTTTTTTGCTAAACGAACCAACACGAATTTTTTATCTTTCTCGTTAGGACTTTCAGCTGGAGTTATGATTTACGTCTCTTTTGTTGAACTCTTTATGGAGTCTCGTGAGATGTTAGCTCAATTACACGGAGAAAAACTAGGTTTTACTTATGCTACACTGGCTTTCTT
>JAAYSY010000078.1 GCA_012518235.1 Bacteroidales bacterium | reverse complement strand
TTATTGTTGAAATGCTCCATTTGTTCAAAAAAGTACCACTTGTTCTTGGATTGAATATTGTACATGTCTTTTTCTTTTAGCACACTTTTTATTTCATCATCAGTTGGGAATTTTTGAGTTCCTTTTTTTCGCATTAAAGCTACTTGTATAGAAGTTAGGTAAGAGTCTTTATTAACCTCATTATAGAGCGTCATAAAAATTTTATTTAATGTATTAGTAGGTAAGCCAACAATAAACCGTCTCCAAACGTAAGATTGTACTAAACGAAGTACGCTCCAAAAAGTGTTTTCGTTAATAATATTATTATAGAAATCCTTATAAACAGATAATAGGAATGGATAAGCTACATTAACCTCTAATTTATTAATAGCTTCGATTTCTTCTTTAATAATATCGTTTTTTTCATTTATAGGGTTTAGTAGCTTGTTATAATATAAGGAATATTCTTTTATCTCCTGCAATGTGGTTGAGTAGAACACTTCATCCCTTTCTTTGTAGCGTTTTTTAAACTCCTCATAAACTTTATTTTTATTTGGTATTTTTTTATTTTTTATAGTCAGATAATCTCTAATCAAATCAGAAACTTTATTTTTTTGACTGTTTTCCTCTTTAGCATTAAATTCAATTATACTCCAATATCTAGTGAAAATGTCAAGTTGTTGTTTATGAGGAAGTCCCATAAGAATATAATTACGAATTAAATCAGCCTGGGTTAATTCTAATCCTGTAGAGTTCAAGCTTTCAAAAATACGTTGAGGATCGTCTTTACCTCTTTCTAAGGAAACCTCAACAAAGAGTAATAACTCGAGACCTTTAAGAATTAATTCAAAAGTATTTGCATTTATCTGTTTAGAGAAAAAAATGTAATTATTTATTATACGCGAATATTCATGATATTCACGTGGGGGATTTCCAGCCATTAAATATCTTAAAGCCTTTAAATTGTTTTCAGTTTGTTTTAGCTTAATTTTCTCCTCTTTTTTATCTGTGAATTTATTAATTAGTAGAGTTTCATAAATTTCTTCCGCTTTATTTTTCATGCCATTTTTATGAGCATATTGATATAATGCTACATAAAGTAAAGTTATAGTTGTTAGTCTTTGTTGGCCATCGATAATAGATAACTCTTTAATTTTAGCAGTTGTATAAACATCATCATGAATATATACCATGCTACCTATAAAGTGAGTTGAGTTTTGCAGTATTGCTACTTCTTTTATGTCGTTTAGCAGTTGTTTACACTCATTTTCTGTCCAATCATAGTTTCTTTGATAAATAGGAATCACAAATTGTACACTATCTTGAGTTAAAAATCGTTTCAGAGTGTTTTCTGTCGCTTTCATATTATGTAGTTGTTATAAGGTCTCATTCTAATTTTTAATTAGGTCGAGGAATTCTATTAAAATGAATAAGTGTTTTCCCGTTTTGTGTTGTCATATAGTTCATTGTATATAAAAGTGCAATATAGCTAATATATGTAACATATTTAACATTTTAGCAGCATAGTTTGTAATTAAACTTCATCTATAAAAGGGTGTAAAGTAGCCTATTTTTTAACATACTATACTATATAATTTAATTGAATTTTTAGATTTTTATAGCAATTAGCTATTTTATTAAGAAGTGGGAAAGTAACCTATGAAGGTTGTTTATATCACTTTTTTGTCTTGTTATTTTATATAAAAATAAAAATGAATTTATTTTTATATGTTTCTTTATATGGCTTATTATTGGTTTAATTAGTTTGTTTTTGTTTTCGGTTTGGTCTAGTTTGTCTGTTTTTGTGATGTGTAAAATTTGCGGTTTGATATAGAGAGAATGGAATAGCGTGATATGTTATGTAACATATAAAAAAAGAAAACAAATAAAATGTATTGATGTAATTTTATGTTAAAAACACAAAAACAGATAGGAATGAAAAAGACGTTAAAACTTACTAAGGGGAGTGAAGCTTATTATGGTCTGATGACAATCATCATAGGATTCATAAGTATTTTTATTATCCTATTATTAATAACTCGTTACGATATTCAGTTAATTGCTGAGTTATTTAGCTATTATTCTAAGCCTGGATTACTAATTACAACACTTGGGACCTCATTTGTGTTTTATACCCTAGGTTATGAAGGGCGCAAATTCTATATTAAAGGTAGAAGAAAATATAGAAAAATATTTTCTTCGAATGCTGAGTTACTCAATGAAAAATACAAAAAGCTCTTTATACACAAACATGCTACGTTAGTTGTTATTGTATTAGCTTTAGTTATTCCTTATTGCGTTATAAACTGCTATAAAGAAGGGGGAGGATTCGATCAATCAGATTATCTATTTTTTGGCTCATTGGTCTTGTTACTCATCGTTGGATTAGCTGTGTGCTGGTTAAGTAAAGAGGGTACTAAACTGAGTAAAGCACTTAATGAGCAACGCCGATTACAACACAGAGTTCATCGAGGCTATTAGATGAATATAAGTTAATATAAGTATTTTAATTTTTTGGACTTTTGTTTTCAGCAATGAAATGCGATTGAGAAAAGGCCCTACCTATAAAGTGGGGCCTTTGTTTTTGTATTCAGGTTGTTAACCATTTTTCCTCTTCTACTCTTACGTAGTGTAAGAGAGTCTGTTATGTTTAGCAGTAAAAGCAGTTAGCTTATCCACTGAGTTAGCGACCGATTGATTTCGGGTTCCATAGCGATGGAGGTATAACCTAAATAAAACGATTTACGTTTTCCATTGGTAAGATGTAATCTAAGAGTTAGGGTTTTGTTGTAGTAAAACAGATCGGGATATAACACCCCTTTGTCCACCTCGTTTTTTGTGAACGTATGTTTTAAGAAGGGAAGTATGCGATTTTGAATGATTAGTTTCTCCCCCTTAAATAGAAGGTAGTAGGAGTGGTTAATCTGCTTTATTAAAACAACAGAGAATAGCACAAAAGCAATGAGGGCTTTGTTTAACGGATTATAAAGATATAAAAGTAAAATACAGGCTAAGAAAAAAAGAGTAAGTAAAATAAAAAGAGTAGGAAAGGAGCGTAAAGCGCTGGTTTTATAGGTTGTATTGTGCATCGTATAGTGTTTTTTATTTATTTTATTGAAGTTGTTGTTATTGGATTGTAGTAAGTAAATTGTATAAGGGAGTTCAGCCTCCCTTTTGACTAGCTAAAGGTAGTATTTATTTTACTAATAGCTGTGCAGAAGGAACAGAAAAACGGTTGCTTGCATAGTAGATTATTATATTCGGTTACTATAATAGGTTCCTATAATAGATTATAATAAAAGGTTATAATAAAAGATAATCCTGATTTGGCTAGCCTTGAATCGTAGTAGCCTTGTATTATGCTAAAGAGATCTTCAATTAATCTGTGACTATTGATAAGGAATAGAGAGGGATATGTTGTAAAGCATAGAATCTTATCAGCTCTATTATTTTCGTAATTCAAAAAATAAACTATATTTGCTCTTAATAACAGTGGGTTTTATTATTATTATTAAATTAATTAGAAACTTTTAAAAAGAGTATTTTGTTAAAAAACTGTTATTTCTAAGCCGTTGTAGTAGTCTCTGTTACAACGGCTTTTATATGCGCTTCACTTTTTTCGTCAATCGCTTTTATTCTCCTCTGTTTTTATTTTTTATCCTTTGGTAAATTACAGTGTTCATCTTCTTTTGAGCCCCAATTCTGCCCAATCAGTTCGTTATTCTAGACGTAATTTATTCCACACTCAAAAAGTCCATAAAAGTTATAAAAAAGCAAATGAAGATTTCTTGTAATTCGTTGTAATAAAGAAAACTAAGCAAATAAAATGCTTTTTAAGGGGTAAGTACACAAAAACACTTCTTAGTTCCACTCGCTGAGTAGTACCTTTACAGTAGGCTGTAGAGAGGTCTAAAGCGATCTTTGACTTATTGAAATGTGACTAAGACCTTTCACTCACTTGCCCTAGTCGTCTAAAGATTTTGCCCTAGTCGTCTTAAGCAGATGATAAACGGGTTTTACAAACTCAATTAAGTAATAAATAAATTCTAAGTAAAAAGTATGGAAGAAGGATATATAACCATCAGCCGTAAGCTATTTACTCACCAATTTTGGAAAGAAAAGCGCTCATTTTCGGAGTGGGAAGCGTGGATAGACTTAATACAGTCTGCACGATTTGAGCCAACCGTATGTTATAAATGTGTTCGTGGTAGAGAAATAGCTTTAGGTAGAGGACAACTCATTGCATCGATTCGCTTTTTAGTGAGTCGATGGAATTGGGGAAGACATAAAGTAACTCACTATTTATATCGACTTAAAAGAGATAAGATGATTGAGATCTCTAATAAGCAAGGGATAAATATCATTACATTATGTAGGTATAATCGGTACAACAAATTACAAGAAAAAGAACCTGAGGGGACACTTCAGGGGACAGTCAACAATCTAACAGTTAATGAGTTAGAAGATATTGTGGGACAACAATTAACCTTGGTACTCCAAAAAGGGGACAGTGAGGGGACAAAGAAGAATAAAGAGAAGAAAGAATATAATACAAAAGAAACTACTACTAAAGTAGTAGTAAAGAAAAGAGTCGCAGCAGGAGCTGCTACACTCTCACAACGAAAGAAGAAGTTTTATGACGAATTAGTTTCTTATCAGCATCAGTATTCAAATCAGCTTTTACGAGCTTTTTTCGATTATTGGTCTGAGATGAATCGCTCTAAAACACAAATGAAATTTGAACAACAATCCACGTGGGAAACGGCTAGACGTCTTTCTACATGGGCTAGAAACGAAGAACGTTATGGACAAAAAAACAAAAGGAATGAAAAATATCAGAGAACTTATACTGAAACCTACGGCAATGAGGCAGACTCCTGTAACTTCCTCATGCAGCCTGACACCGATACAACAGAAATTAAGCGAATGCTTAACGGAATCGGATGTGATTAAAAACTGGAGTGGCACGTTATCGCAAATCCAAGTCCCGCAACACTTGTGTGAGATAGCTGGTTTGCAAAATATTCCCTCTTTGTCCGATGTGGTGCAAGTGTATGGTCAGCAAACGGCATTGATGTTGATTGGGAATCATTTGGTTAGCCTATGTGCTTTTACCGATAATGAGTTAAAACCGATTCAGTTTTTTGATACAGCGATGTTGATTTCTTCTGAATATTACTACCTCAATTTAAGTGAGTTATGCCTGTTCTTTAGGCGATGCAAAATTGGCTTTTATGGTCAGCTGGTTTGGGGTAAGAAGTTAAACATTCAGCAGGTAATGGCAGCTTTGCAACAATTTAAAACCGAAAGAGCTCAGGTGCTAATCCAGTCCGAATCGCAAAAGCAAACTTCAACAGTAAATATTAAACAACGTTCTGTATTAATTTTGCGAGGCATAGACCAGGTAAGAGCACTCAGTCAACAAGCCAAAACAAGCTATAAGGCTTTTCGCCAAATCTATCCACTAGTACCTAACGATCACGATCCACAGGTTTATTGGAGGGCTTGGCGCATACTAGGTCGGCCCATTGGTGAATTGTTATACCGTTATAACAAACAGATGGATGGGCAGATGATGTAGGGTGTTATAAGATGCTGTAAGATGATGAGGTAGTGGAGTGAAAGGGGAGTTAGGGACGTGAACAAAGGGCAAAGAGTTTAGTATATAGTGCGTTGTTTTAATGTAAACGAGTCGCTTTTCTGTTTTAACGGTCTGAGTAAGGCAGCATCGATTGATGGAAAACGTTTGCTTCTCTATTTAAGCGAAAGAGCAAAGTAAACGGAGTGGGTATTTTTAGATTGCTTTATATTTGCGGCAACATTAAATGTATCAATCTGTTTTGTTGTAAAATGTTTTGTGTTTTAAGTGATTGTGATTGTTGTAGATAAGACAGAAATTGAAAAACAGAGAAGCGAAAAGCAAAATCTAGTGGGAAGATAATTATAAAATGAAATCGGACTCTGATTTAGCCTTGCTTATCAAACCTTAATGTTCACTCCTTTAGCGTAGGTGTTTTTCATTTTTTTAGATTTGCTGAATATTTCAGTTTACACCCAAGAATAAGGCGATTGATTGCATGATTTATTCCCGATGATGCAATAATATAAAGAGAGTCTTGTTCTTGGGTGTTTTGTTTCCCAATTAGATACCATTTTATATCATTTTAAGCAGTAGATAAAAGACAAAAACACAAAGAGGTTAAAGAGTCTAGATATTAATATTGCAGTGCCTAATTTGGGTTAAAAGTGAGAGTAATTATTTTATTGTTTTGCGGAGTTTCTTATCTTTAAGTGAGGCATTTTAAAAAGAAGTAGTTCTTAAGAAGAGAGTCTATCTTTGAGTAATAGAAGAAAAATGCAGCAGAGTAAAGTCAATAAAGTATGAGCGATAAACCAACAACAATAGGCAAACAGTGTGCTAACGAGGTAAGCGATGCAATAAACTATTGTCCGCAATGTGGAGTGGAGTTAAAATCAACAGATTTCATATCTGAAGAAAAACCTCATCAATCATTGCAAAAAGGGTTAAGCGATGTGCCTAAAGCAGATGTTACCCTTAATGTTTGGGCATACATTGTACTTATTGTCTCCTTACTTGCGAGTCTTGTGTTGGTTGTGTTGTTTTTTCTTTCTCTAACACGAGATCACTACTATGCCGATGATGGTATTGCTTATCTAATCTCAGCACTCCTAGTGGCTCTACCTGGAGTGGTTGTGTGGGCTGTATTACGAGTGATTCTCAATATTTCTGCAAACGTTAGAAAATTAGTTAACGAAGAGGACTAAATAGGTTTTCAATTACTTATTTCTACACCAATTATTTACTATTAAAAGACACACCACCTGAATATAACTAGCTATGATATACTGTAAAAAATGCGGAGAATTGATTGGCAAAAGGCCCATGGACTATTGTCCCCATTGTGGTTCTTTATTTGTAGCCGATGCAGAGACAGCTACTCATAGAAAAGAACACGAGGTAAAAGAAAATCTTTTCGCCGAGCGCTTATTGCAAGTTTGTGAGGTAGTATTTGTTGTAGTTATTGTACTCTTTGCCTTAGTTTTAATTCTGATTTTAATTACCCTTTTAACAGGAAATACCCTCTTTCAAAAAGATTCAGCCTTAGCATTGGGCGGATTGGTCTTACTCATTATAGCCCTAGGAGGAGTTACATGGTCAGTCGGCAGAGTACTTTTGAATCTATCGGTAAACTTTAGGAAACTCCGTATCAAGCGGCGAGTTAAACGCAAAAGAAAGGTGAAACGGGTTCCTCACTGATAAAGCTAGTCTGTCTAGCATTTCTTTTTATTTCACTTCAATCGTTCCACCTAACTCTTTTTATTAATTATAAGGTGCTGCTAGATTAAGAATATTATGTTATTTAGCACTAGAATAGTCTATCGTTTTGATAATTAGTTAGCTAGATGATGAACTAACGAATAATCCCTAGTTTGATTTTGTTTAAGTTTTGTTGTCCTCTTTCAATTAATTTTTTTAAAATAACTACTTTTGAAGTAGATAACAAGAGGATAAGACCTAAAAACAAGAGGAAATTGTGTACACAGGTTACAAACTGTAACAGGTATTCTTTCTTCTTGTTGCGTAAGAGATTGAAAACATGAGAACAATACTATTATTCATACTACTGCAAATCGTATGCTTCCAATTAATGGCACAGGAAGAGAAGGAGTGGAATGCCATTGATTTTTCAAAGCAAGAGTGGCAGTGGGAAGACAATCTATCTGTTATTTCTGATACACGGAATGGTTCTTATTTTTGTTTTTCTAATTTACAAGCGACGACTAAGGAGAATAAAAAAAAGGGACATTTTCAACCGATGTATGTTTATTTTAATGTTGATAGAGAGGAGTTTGCTCTGCGTCCTTTTGCGTTTCAGATGGATATAAAAAACGAAAACAATAATCCTACAAACTATCACTATTATGTATATGAAGAAAATAAAAAAGGAAAACTAAAGCAGGTTAAACATAAAGGGAATTTGAATTGGGGGTTTGTTTTACAATTTGAAGATAGAGACGGAAACGGTGTAACTTACTCTGAAAGTTATTTTCAGTCTAGTAGTAATGGAGATTATTATCTATCGGTTAATGATGGACCTCTTACCGCTATACTTTCGCATAGGGTAACCAATAGATTGACGCTGGTTAAAGGGTTAGATAATACACTAGAAATAAAAGGAGGTAACACAGGAGACACAGAACTCCATAAACTAACGAATATAAGAAACTTAACAGCCATTGCATTAATGTCGGGTCCCGCTACGCGCCTAGTAGCAGAGAATGTATCGGGTGCATACATAACAAATTATGGTTTGGCAAAACCTCTTTTTGGTGCAATTGAGAAGGCCTTTCAAGAGGAAAACTACAAAGAGGTAATAACTATTTCAACGGGCATCATTACAGAATTGAATTATGAAAGTCCTGAGTTATATTACGATAGGGCTCTGGCTCATTATTATCTTGATTTTTATGTTGCAGCCCTAGAGGATTGTACTCGTGGATTGACTTTCGATTCGCTGAATGAGGACTTTTATTTACTTCGTGCTTTTTGCAAGTTGGAAAAAAATGACGAAACGTTTGTAGATGACTTAAAACGAGGAGGTCCTGAGGGAGTGGCCATCTACAAGGAATTGCTCTGGGAGCTAGAAAATAACGCATCAAATCAGTCTAATTCTAAGTCTAAGTCAGTCCGTAAGCAAAACAATAAAGCTAGAGACTATAAGCCTTTACGTAAAAACCCTAATTTTAAATTGAACTAAGTAGTAATGAAGAAAGGCACACGCTATCGAGATAAATGGGATTCCCTAACTAAGGATTTTCTTATTAAGAAAGGGGAGTTCTCTATGCTATTATCTTGTTTCATTCTTCTATGCATAGGATTTATGGGGTGTAAACCTCAACCTAAAGATATATTTAAACAAGCAGGAGAGGCCACGTTTATTATCTATACTTACAATGAATATGGCATTCCATTGGGTACGGGCTCTGGGTTCTTTATTGATGCAGAGGGTTTGGGCATCTCTAATTACCATGTGTTAGATGGGGCAGCAAAGGCTTTTCTGAAAACAAACGACGGCCTATCGTATGAAATAGATCAAGTGATAGCCTCTGATCAAACTTGGGATATCGTAAAATTCAATGTGAAAAACCCAGCAGATGTTCGTTTTAAATACCTACAATTTACGTCAGATTTACCACAGGTGGGCAATCCTGTTTATAATATAAGCAATCCCCTAGGATTAGAACAATCAGCCTCTGCAGGTATTGTTTCATCGTATCGGAGCGACAGTCATGGCGATGTGGTGCAAATAACTGCTCCTATTTCGCCAGGAAGTAGTGGTAGTGCGTTGTTAAACGATAAAGGGAAAGTGTTTGCGGTAGCTACTTTTTTAAGACAAGGAGGAGAGAACCTAAATTTTGGAGTGCTGATCGATCAATCCAAAATTGATGGCTTGACCGATAACTCCGATTTCAATCGTAAAAATGCTATTTTCAATCACAAAGAAAACCTTGTTTTAATAAATCAAACGGCGAGCTCTAACGACAACCTCATTTTACATGCCTTAGAGTTTAAAGACGAAGCGACCATTGCCTATTTATCGTATACTAATTTAGACTTACCATCGCCTACCTTATATATATGGTGTGATATGAGTAATAAAGAAGAGAGTTTTTTAATTCGAGATTTAGATCGCAATGAGACGCATTATGTATCGTATGCTACCATAGGAACATCTAAAGAGAAAGGAACAGAGGTAGATTTAGGCTCTAATTTTAAGTTTAAGGTCTATTTTCCAGCCATCACAAAATCTTTAGATCGTATTGATATTATATGTGGTGAAACCAGTAGGGGGTGGCAATTTAGAAACATTAATCTCAGTCAGCTGAAAAAAGAAATAGCTATAAACGACGATCAATATTGCAAAGAGTATGCTTTCTCTATTATGCAGAAGGGGTATTTATTAGAATCACAACAGCTATTTAATGACCTACTAGAACAAAATGCCGATGATTATCAATCGCTGAATGCACAGGGAATAATAGCTTATATTATAGGGAATAAATTAGATGCCCTATCTTATTTTAGTCAAGCAATTAAGGCACACCCCAATAAATATTTAGCTTATCTGAATCGTTATAAAATTTATGTTGATGATAAAGATTATCAATCAGCGTTAGAGGACTTGAATGAAGTAATAAAGATAAAACCCGATCAACCCGATAGCTATATATATCGTGGGGCGCTTTATGCTCAATTAGAGAACTATCAGCAATCTATTGCTGATTATACTATCGCTATTGAGAGTGAAGATTTTAAGACAGATGCGTATGTCTATTATTTACGTGCTATCTCTTACCTCTCTTTAGGCAATAGAAAAAAGGCAATAAAAGATGTGGAAATAGCTTATAACTTAACCGACGATGCTGAGTTTGAATTGGAGTTGCAAAAATTTTGGAATAATTATATCTACTACTAAAAAAGTAGATAAAAAGAAGATATAACTGTTTTTAGAAAATGTAATTATTGTTTTATGTTTCTAAAGAGCTCTCTCAATTTATTTGAGAGGGCTTTTTAATTTATAGAGCGTATATTCTTTCTTTCTCTTGAGAAAATGAAAGAGATAAGAGGGTGAAATATGAAATAATAGGATTCTTTTAATTAAATGTCTTCTATAATTCCTATCTTCTTTCTCAAAATGAACAAAAGACGGAATGATGAGAAGAAAAGATCGTGAAATGAGCCCAGAATTTGCACTTCAACTCATTGATAGCGTTCCTTATGGGGTGCTTTCTATGCTCGATAAAGAGGGAGAACCTTATGGTGTTCCTTTGTCATTGGTAAGAAAAGAGGATATTCTCTATTTTCACTCAGCCAAAGCAGGTAAAAAAGTAGAAGCACTCAAGGAGGGGAGTACGGTATGTATAACATTTGTAGGAGAAACACAAGTACCCCAACTTTTCGATGAGAAGGAGTTAGCGGACTTTTTAACGAAAGAAGAAAAGGGACAGACACTGATTAGTAAGGTATTTACCACCGAATTTGAATCGGCCCTAGTCCAGGGAACCGTGCATAAAGTGACTTCTGAACCCCAACAGATTGAAGCGATGCGTTTAATTTGTGAGAAATACACTCCATCAAAGATGAAACTCTTCGATTTAGCCATCCGTTCGGGATTAAGTCGCACTGCTGTTTATTGTGTAAAAATGCAACAAATAACAGCCAAACGTAAAAAGTTCGATCGGAATGGAGAGGAGATGAAATGGGGAAGAACAGAGTGATAAAAAACTATTTTAACGTGTTAGAAGCCGTTTGAGTGCATCTGAAGTCTGTCTTTCCTACTTCCACTAGTTACACTAAGAGTGAGTTTTTTAATATAGCTATTGTTCATTAGAAGGTTTTATCTATCTTTGGCTTTTAGAAAACCAAAAATATTGAAAAACACAAATCGTTTGTATTCATGAGAAAAGGGAATTTTCTTTTGGTATTTCTGTTTTTGCTTTCTATTGTGAGTAGTAATTCAGGAGCTATGATTAATTTTCAAAGGGTAGATGCTGGAGCAAGTGAGTTGTTAAACAAATCACAACTTAGCCATTTTGTATTAAATAATATTTTAACTACTTATAAAGATAACACCTATCGTCCTCAGCCCGATAAACAAGTTTATTTTTCGGTTGAGTCCAAAGTCTATTTTAATAAAGTCTATTTTTATAAAAAGTACATACGTACAATCAAACATTTTAATCAATCACAAAGAGTGTGATTGACGGGTATATAGACGATAAATAGTCATTAAAAAGAATAATAAATAATTTATTGTAAATAGTTTATATTAATTATGAAACATCACACATTTAGAAATACTATTTTAGTTGCCCTATTTGCGTTAGTAACGACTGCGTGTTCTAAGGAAGATACTTATAATTGGGATTTTAGACCCGAGAACATCTGTATTCAAGTTTTAGATGAAAATGGAACGGATTTATTAAATAAAGAGAATCCAAATCATATTTTAGATCAAGAAATTGTAGTTATCTATAATGATAAAAAGTATAAACGCAAACGAGATAAACGCAATACCAATACCTTAATGGATGAGTGGGAGCAAGAGGGAGAAGATAATAGCATAATGCGCTCACAATCGCCACGTAACTTGGCCTTAAGGTATTACGAAGTAACCGATGTAGTTTATCCTAAAGCAGAGCGAGAGTATTGTATTTTAACTTTTGGTGAATTCATTCAAGGTTATAAAGATGAATCTTTTACTATTTCATGGGGAGATGGAACCGAAGATGAAATTCGCTTTGATTATTACATCAAAGGGGAGGATAGTGCATATCCTAGAGTCTATCGTAAACTATTTATTAATGGAGACCAGTATAAAGATGGTACCTGTTCTGAAATGCTAATTACATTGACTAAATAAGAGAGGAAATGTAAATACGAGATACACACAATTCTTTTTTATAGATTTATAGCCCATAGTTTCTTTTTTCTATGGGCTATTTTTTTGCCTTCATTTTTTTATCTGTTTAGCTTATAACTAGCTGAGGTAATGCTTTTAGGTAACGATAAAGGAGTTTATTTCAGAATCTATATAGATTTATTACTTATCTTTGTGTTTAAATTAAATAAAATGTTAGAACGAATTTTACCTTACGAAAAAGAACTCTTATTCTTTATCAATGGTCACCATTACCCGTGGTTAGACCCCATTATGTGGATTCTTTCTAATACCATTCTGTTGGTTCCATTCGCTTTCTTTTTAACTCTCCTTTTTAGAGATAAAAAAGATTGGAAAAGATGGCTCCCTCTATTTTTTTGCCTAGCTTTCGTGTTTTTAATAGGTGATTTCTTTTCATCTACCCTAATAAAACCAACTTTTCAGCGATTTAGACCGACACATTATCCAGGAATTCAAGAGCAGATTAGAATAGTCTATGATTATGTGGGGAAACTGTATGGGTTTTTATCGGGACACGCCACCAGCTCCATAGGCTTTGCTACGTTCTCTGCTTTGCTTATCCGCCAAAGAGGGTATGCGTGGGCTATTTATGGTTGGGCCTTTTTAGTTTGTTATTCGCGCGTCTATTTTGGTGTTCACTTTATATCCGATATCTTAGCAGGTATACTATTAGGCTTAGCTGTAGGATTGTTGGTCTATCTACTTTATAGCTTATATGTAAACAAAGTGCAAAAGAGTACCCTAGAAAGTGGTAAAAAACAAGCGATTAATGGTTTGATTCTTGCTTTATTCTTTGTTCTGACGTTTGTTACCTTGCGTACCGAAGGTATTATTTAGTCGGTAGCATATCCAATAGTAATATGGATATTAGTAGGGGAGCCTAGTCGGTTCGTTTCAACTGTTCTTTCCTGTTTTATAGATCGACTCTCTTTTCTTATCTAAATAAAGTGTTAATTGTTGTTTATTATTACCTTAAAAGTGCAAATGGATATAACCCTCTAATTTAGCCTGATATTTAGAAAGTAACCTATTCATAAGGGTTTGATAATAAGAAGAGTAAGAATTAAAAAATGCAACCTTAAAAAGATTAAAAAAGAGCTTATTTTTTTTGATTAATCGTATGGTTATTTGAATTATTACAATATATTTACAGCCATTAGTGTCCACTAAAAATGTGGACGATTAAAAATTAAATAAATTTGGTTCACTTGAACCGCATCGATCTTTGTCATTTTTGAATTTAGCCTTATCAAAGAGATTTGTCAAATTGGTTTTGTCAGT
>JAAYSY010000077.1 GCA_012518235.1 Bacteroidales bacterium | reverse complement strand
CGAAAGCAGCCTTTGCTTTCTGAGCAATAGTTCCTTCTTTCAATAATTGAGGTACTAAATTCAAATAATAGGCATAAGAGTCCGCATATTCTCTTGGTATAGTAACGTTACCTAAGGCTACTAAATACAAATAGCTCAATCCTGTATTAGATATATAATAAGAACCAGAAAGATCTCTATTATCAAACTCTTTCTTTGCTTCCCTATGAATAAACTCTATGGCTCTTCGTTTCATCTCTTCCACACTACTTGAAACATCAACTCCAGTCAACTTATCTAATCGCATTAAAGTCTCCAAAACAAAAGTTGTAATGTATTTACTTCCAGACATTCCTTTGTACCAACTCCAAGCACCATCGCTTTGCTGCAACTCTTGTAATCTTACCTCAGCTGCATAACGGCTATCGGCTACTTGATTTAAGTCAAATAAGGTTTGTAATCTAGCTTGTTGCTCTGCTTCAGTTTTAGCATCTAATAACCAAGGAGACTCCTCTATTAGAATGTTTTTCAACTCTTTATTTTTCATCAAAGGAGTCAACAAATCTTCCTTACCCTTATTCTTTACTTGCCATGCATCTAATGTTGCCTTTAACTGAGGCTTACTATTTAATATAAAACTAGCCACTTGATTTGCATATAAAGAAGACACCCATGCAACAGCACTTTCATGCTTAGGCTGTTGTAAAGCGGGAAGCGATTGAATAGCAAACCAAGTTGGATTACCACTAAACTCCAGAGTCATTACTTTATTAGAGGCTGTTTCACTACCCTTGTTGAACAAATGATTGAGTGATACTTGCTTCTCTCTTTCATCTCGTACTACAAAAGTTTCACTTTCTACTAAAGACACTCTACGTTCTAATACAGGTATAACTTGTTGTTCTCCATCACTATACTGTTTTCCATTAGCTATTATTCGGCAACCTAAAACATCGTATTCCTCGGAGACATTAAAAGTAAAATCTATCCCTTTTGTTCCTTTTGATGTTATGGAAAAGGGTTGCTTTTGCTTTTGAATTATTTTATCTGTAAATGGATCAAATAAAACAAACGACACCTCACCAGATTCTAACGCATCCGATTGGTTACTTAATACCGCAGATAATACAACTTTATCTCCTTGACGCACAAAGCGAGGGTAATAGGGTTGTATAGAAAACTCTTTCGCCGTAACTACATTGGCAAAAAGTTCTCCTAGATTCATATTTTTAGTGTGAGCATACCCTCTGAAATTCCAACGGGTTAACTGTTCGGGCACTGTAAATTCAAATACTATCTCACCTTTTTCATTTGTTCTAAGTTGAGGGTAGAAAAATGCAGTTTCTCCAAAATTGGAGCGGACTTCTTCGGAATGATCTAAGACCGCATCTGCTTCTACCTCATACAGCACTTCTTCTTGCACTATTGGAGCCGACTCCAAACTTACAGCCCCTCTTACCTGAATATCATCGCTCATTATAGCAGACCCTGCGAGAATCGGCCTATTTACTCCTTGAAACTCCTTCTGCATTCTTCCATATCCAAGACTAAGATTAACAAAACCAGACTTATCTGTTGAATAGAAAAAGGAGTCAAAGTTCAATGGAGCTACTTTATGTTGCTCTATATCACATCGATAATAGAGACTTACCCTCGGTGTATATCGGTTCATTTGAGATACATAAGGTAAGAAATGAGAAGAATAAATGCTCCAAATAGGATTACTAGACCATATTTGATCTAATGATGCATCATACATAGAAGCCAGAAACTCAGCATCAACAGGTTTTCCACTAGTATCTAACAATGTTATTTTCCATTCTTCTTTTTGTCCTGGACTTAAACGATCTCTAAAAACCTCCCACTTCACATTTAATGGTTCTTTTTTAACTCTACGTTTAAGTTCTTTTCGCTCCTCATATAGTGTTCCTTCTTTTACGTAACTGAAAGTTAAAATTAATCCATCTTTGTATTCTGGTAAATAAGGTATTTCTATAAGTCCAAAGGAACTATCAAAATTCAAAGCCTGACTACTTATTCTCTTATCAGCAGAGTAGATATTATATACTACATAAGTGTTTTTCTCTGCAGTACCAAACAATAATTTTGCAGGGTGATCTTCATCAAAATCGGAATTAAGACTATACAACCAAGCTCCTTCTTTTACTGGAGTCTGTTTATCAT
>JAAYSY010000076.1 GCA_012518235.1 Bacteroidales bacterium | reverse complement strand
TTTACTAAAACTGCATCGGCACCTAACTCCATTGCTTCTGCTGCGTGTGAAGGTGCTCCTATTCCAGCATCAACTACTACAGGGACCGTACTTTGCTCTATAATTATCTTTAAGAAATCTCTAGTTAGTAAACCTTTATTTGTTCCAATAGGAGCACCCAGAGGCATTACAGCTGCAGCTCCAGCAGACTCTAGTTGTTTACACAGAACAGGATCAGCTTGAATATAGGGAAGAATGATAAAGCCTAGTTTAGCTAATTCTTCAGTTGCTTTTAGTGTTTCAACAGCATCAGGAAGTAGATATTTAGGATCGGGATGAATTTCTAGTTTTAACCAGTTGGTTTCGAAAGCTTCTCGGGCCATTTGGGCTGCAAAAATTGCTTCTTTTGCATTTCTTACTCCCGAGGTATTAGGTAGTAGTTTTACCCCTGGTTTATTAATGTGTTGTAGCATATCATCAGTTCCTGCTTTTATATCTAAGCGTTTCATCGCTGCTGTTACTAATTCTGTTTTTGATGCTACAATAGCATCTCCCATTAATTCATTTGAGCCGAATTTTCCAGTTCCTAGAAATAGACGTGATTGAAAGGTCTTATCTCCTATTTTTAGTGGTTTCATAATTGATTATTTTGAATGGTTTGTATTATTTTCTTTACTTCGTTTATAGGTGATTTAGCTTGTAGAATAGAAGAAGACAAAGCAACTCCTGCTAGGCCAGTTTTAAGAAGAGGAGGAATATCTTCTAATCTTATTCCACCTATAGCTAGAATAGGTATGTTAATGTTGTTTTCTCTACATCGATTAAGTAGTTGCTTGTATCCAATTAATCCTAAAGTAGATGCCAAATTTTTCTTTGTTTCTGTGTATCGAAAGGGTCCCAACCCAATGTAATCCACTCCTTCTTTTTGGAGTCGAAGGATATCTTCCCAAGTATTAGCAGTTCCTCCAATTAAATAATGAACTCCTAATAACTTACGAGCTTCCGATGGAGGCATGTCGTGTTTTCCTAAATGTACTCCATCAGCTTGCAGCTTTTGACAAACCTCAACTTCATCGTCAATATAGAGTTTGGCTTTGTATTGTTTGCATAGAGCCAAAGCTTCTACTCCGGTTGTGTATATTTCTTGTGGAGACGTTTCTTTCATTCTTAATTGAATGTGTTTACAGCCTCCCTCTAGAGCTACTTTGATTGAGCTAATGGTAGTAAATCTTGGAGTTTCATGAGATATAAAAAGTAATCCTTTCATAATGTTTGTATGATTGATAGTGAATTTTTATAGCGAAAGAGTAAAGATTGCAAGTCTTTATCTTCTTTATAGTTATTCCATAAGTACCCTAAAACCACAGCTCCTCCAAAGCTGTAGTTGCTTATTAAGGGAAGGGTGTATGGGGTTATCCCTCCTAAGGCATAGACATTATTATTTATCCATTGTTTTTCTTTTGCATAAAGTAAATCTTCTTTAAGGTAAGCTTGTCTATAGCCTTTTTTAGAGACACTATCAAAAATAGGACTCAGGAATAAATAATCATAAACTGCAAATTCTTGCAGTTCATTAAAACTGTGACACGAGCGGCTGACTGTGGAACTTTTTCGATCTATTATTTTAGGTAAAGCTGGATTTCTCCTATTTAAATGATACCCTTTAAAATTGTATTTTCTAACAAGCTCAAAGTGCTCATGTAATACTATTTTATCGTAATAAGTTGAGTCTATTTGATTAATTAACTCTTCTAGTTCGCTTTTAGTACTCTGAGGTTTCCTAATATGGAGTGTCTGCAGTCCTTCTTTGAATAAAGTATTAATAGCAATCGCTTCATGTAGAAAGAATGTATCGGTGGTGATTATGATTAATTGCATAATTTATCCTCCAGTAACTGCATGAATAATTAATATCTTTTGATCTGGCATCAGTAGTGTTTCTTCCCATTGGGTTCTGGGTATAATGGTCTGATCAATAGCTATTGCGATACCTTGTGTTGATATGTTTTTTTGTTTTAGAAAATCAGACAAGAAGATTGATTTTTCTAATTTAATAGGTTCATTGTTCAAATAAATAGTCATAAGGATTATTGTTAAAATAGTTCTTACTTTAACAAGACAATAGGTAGGTTCCTTTAAGAACAAAATAAAGATATAAGTATAAGATGGAGCATACCTAAAATAGCTTGTTTAAAACTAAAATACAATCAAGGTATGCATGAAAGAAGAGTCATTCCTACGCCGGCATTATCCGTATCAGGTTTTAAGGGTATAATCTCAGCTTTTTACAGCACCCCTTGATAATTGTATAATTACAAAGATAACTTTTTATTAAAGATTAAAGTAAATACATGGAAGTTTTTTATAAATCTCCATTAAGAATGTAGTGAATCATAACAATAATGTTGAGTATATAAAGTGTATTTAGCAGATTCAAAGCTTTTCCACAATCATCGCATAAATAATTTTGTGTCCATATAATACGATAACCTTGATCACCAAGAGATTCTATTTTCTTGATGACTTCACCTTCAGTTCTACAAGATACAATAATTATGTCGCACTCATTTTTTACGAATTCATCTAATGAATCAAAAATTCTAGAGTCTGGTTCTCCTTGACTTTCTAATCCAAAACGAACCCCATTTATTTCGAATAAAGCACTGATATCACTGTCTGGTTGTTTGCCACGGATGACTTCACGAAGTTCTTTTATTTCATGATTTTTCTGAAGTTCATGGTAAACACCTCTTATTGAAGTGGATTTTCCTTTCTTTTCGTCACCATAATTAACAATGATCGTTTTATTTACTTTTCTTTTGCTCATATCTTTTTATAATTTAGGATAAGTATTTTGTATTACATTTCACTATGCATAATTTACGAAAATTATAGGAGCTCTGTATGCCTAAACAGAAAATAAATTAGTTTCAAATAGTCAATTTAGTGTTTTTAGTCTAAAGAATGATAAAAATGTAACGAAAAGCTTTTTATTATAGTGTATCCACTGTAAAAAGTGTATTTTTGAATAATGAGATACTACGTTAAAAAAGAATATTATATAATGTAGTATCGAGAATAGAAAGCTTAATAAATATATAGTATATGATTAGAGGTTATCTTAATTTAGTGGTATTGTTTCTATTTTTAATTGGAACTGCTTCATGTAGCAGTAGCAGTCGTGACCTATTACCTTTAGAGTTAGGTGCTAGGAAGGTTGAAATATTGCCAGAAGAAATAACAACTATAGACATTTTATCTGGAGAGGGATCATACGAGTCTATTGTAGAGGACAAGGAGCTAGTTAGTGCTACAGTAATAGATAAAAAACTAGTTATTATAGGAAAAGGGAAGAAAGGACTAACCAATGTGATAGTAAGAGATAGAAAGAATCAAGTTGCTTCTATTCATATAGTTATTACTGCAAAAGAAGAAGTGTGGCGAGTTACTCATTTTGAAGATCAAGTTAGAAGTGAAGACTTAGAAGCTATAAAAATTATAAAAGATTCTTTATCAAAAAAGGATTATCCAATTACTACAGGAGGGGGGTATAAACTAACTTATTTAGATAAAAATAGAGGAGACCTCGTGATTTATACGGAAAACACTCCTTCTGAATTATTTTATGGAACATTTACTCTTGATTTTCCATCTCTGAATATGAAATATGTAGAGAAAGGCAAGTCAAAAGAGTTAAATTATACGATTAGTCCTGATATCATCCAATCCTCTTCTTTAGGTTTTAATAAAATAGTTTTATATGAAGATTGGACCTCTTATTTTCAGGGACTACATAGCTTATCAAAAATTGACTTTGCCGGTAAATTGCAATATTTAAAATCAACACTTCCTTAAACCCTTATTTTATGATCACACAACGTATATTTAGTAGTGTCTTTTTATTTTGTTTGCTTTTTTGTTCTATGGGGTTGTATGCTCAAAAGGAGAGTTCAAAAAAGAAGAATAAAAAAGAGGAAATACATTTGGTTACAGGTTGGTATCCAATCAGTCAGAATAAAGGGAGTGTTGAAAGAAAGTTGAGTCATAACGATGAGGTTTTTACTCTGATTTCTAAACCAATTGTTTTATGGTCTGATGTTGAAACTGTACGGTTAGTGAATCATGAGCGCTTTAATTACGGGGCAATTCTTATCGGATTAAAGAAAACGAAAATAGAAGAGCTGAAAAAGCAAAAAAAATCATCAAAAGAGTCGCAGTGGGGACTTATAGTTGATGATGAACTTGTTTTAGTTCAATCGATTGATAAAGAGCGTTTTTCAGGAAATTTTCAAGTTTCAACCCAGGAAAATATAGAGTGGTTAGAGGAGCTTTATGAAAGCTTGAAGGTCTCTGATTGAAAATAATGTAAACTTTTTTAGTCTTTTTCTGTTGTATATGGTTGGTGAGTAGGATATAAATTACTCAATTAATTTTTATTTGCATAATTATACAAAATAGAAAAATGAGAAAACTAATAAGTATTACATTGCTACTATTAACTATAAGTTGTACTGCTTTTGCACAAGAAGATCAAGTTGATAAAAAATGGCTAATAAAAGGTATAACAGGTTTAAATGCTTCACAAACTTCATTAGTCAATTGGTCCTCAGGAGGTGATAATACAGTAGCTGGAAATATTTATCTAAATTTAAGTGCTAACTATAAGTACAAAAAATATGTTTGGGACAATGATTTTGCTGCTGATTATGGCACGACTTATACCAAACAAAATGGTTGGGTTAAAAGTGTAGATAAGCTAGAGCTTGCTACAAAATTTGGATATGAAGTGGCTCCCAAATGGTATTTGAGTGCTTTAGCTGACCTACGAACTCAGTTTGATAAAGGGTATAAGAATCCCGATGATAAAAATTACATTTCTAAGTTTTTTGCTCCTGCCTATTCAAATATAGCGCTGGGTATGGACTATAAACCAAGCTCTAATTTTTCTTTATTTATGTCTCCAATTACAGGGAAGATGACTTTTGTGCAAGATGATTATTTATCTAATGCAGGTGCTTTTGGTGTTGATCCTGGAGATAAATTCAAAGGTGAGTTTGGTGCTTATGTGAAATCAAAATTCTCTATGAAGTTAATGACTAATGTAAACTTGATTTCTAAAGCTGACTTTTTCACTTCTTATGATAGTGATTTTGGACATGTTGATGTGAATTGGGAGAATGTTATTGGAATGAAGATTAATAAATTCCTTACGGCAACGATTCAAACAACATTGAAGTATGATAATGATGTAAAACAGTTAGATGAAGAAGGTAAAGTAAAAGGAGGGGCTAAAGTGCAATTTAAAGAGATGATTGGTGTTGGTATTGCCTATAACTTTTAATTTACTGAATTAAGTTTTGAGTTGTTCGTTTATATGGGTAAATGTTTGTACATTTATAATGAATAGTTTGTTAATACTAATTACTGAAATATGAGAAATGTCATTTTATTTTTACTTCTTATTATAGGACTGAGTAGTTGTAGTGAAAGCAAAACAGAACAATCGATGGATAATGTATCAAAAGAGGAAATCGTCATAGAGAATATTCTTAATCGACGCAGTGTTCGCTCTTATAAAGAGAAACAAGTAACACAAGAGCACCTAGATAAAATAATGCGTTGCGCTATAAATGCACCTAGTGCTATGAATAAACAGTCATGGCAGGTTCGTGTTGTGCAAAATCAAGAGTTGCTAAAGCGTATGAATCAGGGCTTTATAGCTTATTCAAAAAAGAATAACCCAGAAAAAGATTTTTCTTCTTTTTTAGAACCCGATTTTAGCATTTATCATAATGCACCAACTGTGATATTTATTGCTCGAACTAAGGACAATTCAATGAGTGAAATAGATTGTGGATTGTTTGTTCAGAATATCTTATTGAGTGCAGAATCTATGGATATTGGAACTTGTGTATTGGGAGGTTTACCTCGCTATTTAGTAGAGGATAAAGAATTAGTCTCTTTACTTGATTTTCCTGATACTCATGAGCTTACCATTGCAGTAGCTATGGGCTATAAGAATGAATATCCTGAAGCTAAACCTAGAGATATTGAAAAGGTTCAGTATATAAAATAAAAGGGTTTTGATATAAATCATGGGGTGTGTTAATAGTAGTAGCACACCCTTTTTTGTATCGTATTTTAATGTATAAAGTGATTGATAATGTAATGTGCGGACAAAATCACTTGTATTACATACACCTATGTCTTAGTCTGTAGGTTCAATACTTACATACTATTTAGTGCATGAATGGATAATAAATAGATACAATTTAACTTATACTAGTTTATGAATCCAAGCTTCTCTATCTCCAGGAAGAAAGTCAACTAAAGGAATTTCTATGAGTGTATATGACCCTGGCTGTTGTCGCATAGTTGCTCGTGCAGATGATACTAATATTTGTGCCGTTAAAGCAGGATTGTTTATACGCATGTTAAACTCAAAAAGTTGATTGGGTGTGGTTCCAGATGTTCCTTTTCGAGTAATATTAACTCCATGGCCCATATCAATTAAGTCGTCTACAGAATTTACTTCAGTTACATGAGTTTCATCATTGATAAAATAGTTATCGTTTTTAATTGATTCCGCTACGTCCTCGAATGATACTTCTGGATTTAATTCAACATAAACCATTCTACGATGAATTCCTGTTCCAGTAGGTATTGTCATAGATAAAGCTTTTTTAACCCCTTCTATGGCTTTGACGGCAACAGTGTGTCCCATACTCATTCCTGGTCCAAAGTTGGTATAAGTAATGCCTTGTGGAGCAGCCATTTGTAATAAAGTCCTTATGATGGAGTCACTTCCTGGGTCCCATCCTGCAGATATAATCGACGACACCTGGTGTTGTTTTGCTATAGGAGTTAATTCTGATCTTAGTTTAGCTATATCCGAATGAATATCAAAACTATCTACAGTACGAATTCCTAACTTTAAATATGCTTTAGCATAAGATGCTACTTCTCTACTGGGTACACAAAGTATTGCTACATCAACAGAAGCTAATTCTTTAATAGATTGTACGACTTGATACGATTGAAGTTCTATAGGTTGTTTCTTTGAAGTTGAACGACGAATAATACCTGCTACTTCTAAATCTGCTGCAGTTTCTAATGCATGAAGAACGTAACGTCCAATGTTTCCATACCCTACAATAGCGACTTTTATTTTTTTCATTTTTTTGCTGGTTTCGTTACACATATTTCTTAAGTTTGTTACAAAACTAATTAAAATCCTTCACTATCAATGGTCTAACAGGACTTTTGTGTTCCAAAGTAATAGATTTATTGGTTTTATTAACTGCTTAAAATATAGAATGCTATGATTGAATATATCACTGGTGAGGTTGTGGAATTAACTCCTGCTATAGCTATTATTGAAGCTTATGGTATAGGTTATACTATTAATATTTCGTTAAATACTTTTACCGATCTTCAAGGAAAAAAGAAAGGCAAGCTTTACATTTATGAGGCTATACGTGAAGATGCCTATATCTTATTTGGATTTTCAACACAAGAAGAGCGAGAGCTTTTTTTGTTATTAATTACAGTTTCGGGCGTTGGTGGAAATACAGCTCGTATGGTTCTTTCTACTTTAAGTCCGGAAGAGGTTATTTCAGCTATAGGTAGTAATAATGTTTCTATCTTAACAACTGTCAAAGGAATTGGTAAGAAAACAGCAGAACGTATCATTGTTGATCTGAAAGATAAAATAGATACATTGGGCATTGATGGGGGGAAAATATCAGCTATTGTAGGGCAACCTATGAGTTCTGAAATACAAAATGAGGCTGTGGCAGCTTTGAAAATGTTGGGGTTTGCGACTCATGCATCTCAAAAAGTGGTATATAAAATATTGAAAAATGAGTCCGACTTGACAGTAGAGCAAGTGATTAAGCAAGCTTTGAAAAAGTTATAATAGAGAAATATGAATAGTTCAAAGATATTCCTAAAAGATTGGTTGCTTTTGCACCAACATAATCAGATTGAGTTAGCAGATGATTGGTATGTTGGATTTAGTAATGAATTATTGCAGCTGGTGATAGCCTCAGATTTATATGATGGTTTCCCTATAGAGCAGCAAAAAATGGTTGCTTTATTATTGACCACTTATTTGGAGGATTGTGTTGCGCAAGAGGGGGGTTGGTGTAGATTCAAAGAGACTCAGATGGAGTTATATAAGCGACCACTTCCTTTTTATACCATTACTAATGATTATATCGAAGATGAAGTTAACATTGAGGATATCCAATTTTTATTGTGGTGTTTTAATTCTGGTCCTGTAGAGCAAGGTGTTGGAGTTGTTGACGATCCTTTTGGTGATAACCTGCTTCAATTAGCAAATGCTGTTTATGAGTTAATGATAGAGAAGTTTAATCAAGCCCCAATAGGGTTAGGTGATAGTTTTGATTGGGTTGTAGAGCCCAACCAATTTCAAAATCATTTAGAAGAAAAGCAAGAGACAAGTGAATCTGAAGTAATCACAAGGTTTTTAGAGTTAACAAACGGGAATAAAATTCATTATGTTTATACATATAAAGAGCTTGAGTTATTATTTTCTAAAGGCCTAAACTTTAAGGATAGCAAAGAAAGTCTAGTAGAATTAACAGATTTCTCAGACTTCGTAGTTTTAGCTTATCAAAAAAGATTAATAATAGGAGTAGGCATAGCTAAATACTTTAGTGATACAGACAATGTTCATTATAGTAAGACAAAAGCGATGGATGAGGCTTATGTTTTATTTTGTGAGCCCAGAAGATGTCCATTTCCTATTTTAGAGTATGCTATGAACCATAATTTACTAGCCGATGCCAGTTTACCTATCCCTAATGGTAATCAACTACTACTTGAAAATTGGGATTTTATAGCTCGGTGGTACTTAGGTGATTTTTATGGTGTTTCGTATTAAACCCAAAGTCTGTCTTAGATGCTTAAATATTGTAATATTAAAAACAATTTGCAGTAGTTAGTTGTATTAAGTAGTAGATAATATTATAATACTATAACTAAATAATTTATGATGGTTTTTGATGTTGCAATTATAGGTGGTGGCCCAGTTGGATTAGCTGCTATTCAAACTTTAGCTCCTTCAGGGATGAAAGTTGTTCTTTTTGAGAAAAACAAGGTAGGAGGAACTTGTCTTAATGAAGGGTGTATGCCTACAAAATCTTTACTGCACTCTGCTAATGTTTTTAGTACGACCCAAACAGCCAACCAATTTGGTGTGCATGTAGAACAAGCGAGTTATAATTACCAAGAAGTAGTTACAAGAAAAGATCAGCTTATTGATGCTTTATTTAAGGGTACTACCCAAAAAGTAGAAATGTCTGGTGTGACTTTTGTACAGGCTGAGGCCCAGTTAAATGGGGAAAGTTCTGAAGGACTAATACAAATTTTAGCTAATAATAATACCTATCAAGCACGGAAAGTAATAATAGGTTCAGGGTCAGTCAACCTAGTACCACCCATACCCGGACTAAAAGAGTCTTCATTTATTAGTTCTAGAGAGGCTTTACAATTAACAGAAGTTCCAAAGACATTGACTGTAATTGGAGGGGGTGTTCTAGGAATGGAATTTGCTTCATTGTTTTCAACTTTTGGATCGAAGGTTGATTTAATTGAAATGAGTGACGAGATTTTACCAACCTTTGATCCAGAATTAGCTGGTGAGTTAAGGAAATATTATGAAAGTAGAGGAATTGTTTTTCATATAGGGGCTAAAGCTGAAAAGATTTCAAATAAAACTATTACCGTTAGTAAAAATGGGGAGACTTATGAGTTAACTAATGATTTGATACTACTGGCTGTTGGACGAAAACCAGCTATTGAAACACTCGGTTTAGAGAGTCTAAATGTAAAAACAAAGAAGGGAGCAATTGAAGTTAATGAGCAAATGCAAACCTCACATCCAAATATATATGCCTGTGGTGATAGTATTGGAGGGTCGATGTTAGCTCATACAGGACTTCAAGAAGGAGCAATTGCAGCTATGGGTATTTTAGGAATGGATGCAAAGGTTAACTATAAAGCTATTCCTTCAGCAGTATATACGAATCCTGAGTTAGCAAGTGTAGGGTATCAAGAGTGTGAGTTACAAGAGGAAGGGATTCCTTATGAAGTTGTTAAAGCTCCAATGGCTGTATCAGGACGTTTTGTTTTGGATAACACGATGGATACACCTGGACTGTTTAAGGCTTTTATTCATAAAGAGAGTCAGGAGATTCTAGGTATTCATTTACTTGGTAATCCAGCATCTGAATTAATTGCGATTGGAGGAATGGCTATTGCACAGAAGATGACTGTAGATCAACTGAGAAGCAATGTGTTTCCTCATCCAACGGTATCTGCTATCTTTAGCCATGCTTTTTAATGAAAAAACAGTTAGTAATAACGCAAAAGAGTCCAGTGAAAATAACTGGACTCTTTTTTTATATCATTTGTTTTACCTTAAGAAAGATATGCTAATATCATCCATACCTCTTTCTCTTGTTCTACTAGATAGTCGCTTAATTGTGAGTTAGTTACCTCATCATTATAATTGCTTGCTAATTCAATAATTTTGCGTTCTACTGCTATTAAGTGACTGAGAGTTTCTAATATGTTGTGTAATGCGTCTTCTGTATTAGTTACTGCACCTATTTCACTGATCCGTGATTTTTTAAGGTATTCGCTAAACTTATTTTCAGGGGTTCCTCCAAGCATTAGGATGCGTTCTGCTATTTCATCTATCTTATCGGCTACATCACTATACATGTCTTCAAACTTATTGTGGAGTTCAAAGAATCCTTTCCCTTTTATGTTCCAGTGGAAACTACGTAAGTTTGTGTAGTAGATTTGTAGGTCTGCTAAAAGAAATTGCAACTCATTAACTACTTGTTTTGCGCCTGATTCATCTAATTGAATAAAATCTAAAGTTTTCATTATACTTGTTTTTGTTATTAATATTATCTTTTTGTCTGGTACAAATATAAGGGATAAAATCTGGCTATCAAACAGAAAACATCTATATTGCGATAGATGAAATCTATAACTAAAAAATATTTGATAGATGACACTGCAACAACTTGAGTATTTATTAGCCGTCAATGAATATCGTCACTTTGGACGAGCTGCTGAAGCATGCAATGTAACACAACCAACATTAAGTGCTATGATTCAAAAGCTAGAAGAGGAATTAGGAGTCAAGCTCTTTGTAAGAAGTAGTCAGCCTGTTTATCCAACGACTTTAGGTGAGAAAATCATAAAAAAAGCATACTCTATAATTAAGCAAAGTCAAGAAATAAAAGAATTGGTAATTGAAGAGAACCATACAATATCTGGAAGTTTGCATTTAGGAGTTTTACCAACTATTGCTCCTTATTTATTGCCCCGATTTTATCCTCAGTTCCAAGCCAAATATCCTGCTTTAGATTTGCGTGTATATGAATTAAAAGTAGAGAAAATAGAAGAACAATTATTGCAAGGCGATTTAGATATAGCTATTATAGCTACTCACCCTGAAAGTAAACGATTAGAAGTTCACTCTTTATTCTATGAGGAGTTTTATGTTTATCTTGCTGTTTCAGATCCTCTTTTTAAGGAGGAATTTATTCGCACATCAGAGATTAAAGGTGATCATTTATGGTTACTTGATGAAGGGCATTGTTTTAGAGATCAGTTAGTTAAGTTCTGCAATATTAAAGGGGTAGAGTCTAGTCGTCAGTCGTATAATTTGGGAAGTATAGAAACTTTTATGCGTATGGTAGAAGGTGGAAAAGGGTTAACACTAATTCCAGAATTATCGCTTCTTCAGCTAACAGCTTATCAAAAAGAGTTGGTGCGACCCTTTGCTATTCCTCGCCCAGCTCGTCAAATACGTTTGGTTACTGGAAAAGATTTTATTAGGCAATCTTTGTTGTATAAACTACAAGAGGCTATAGTATCATCGGTACCTTCCACGATGCATGAATTAAAGAATACACAATATTTAGTTTAGTTGTTTTTCATTTGTTCTTTTTCCTTTCTTTGTTCCATTTTTTCTTTTACAAAGCGAATTTTCAAGTTTGCCTCTTCTTTTTTAACTCTTATTTGTTCTAGTGATGCTAAAATTTGTGCTAAGTCATAGATACCTACTAAAGCTTTTTTATCGCTAGGTAAAATAGTTGTGTTGAAGGTCTTGTCTCCTATATAAGCTACTCGTAATGTTTTGTCTGCATTTAGATAGATAAAGTCTAAAACACCACCATCTTCACCTTTTTTAAAGTCAGCTTGTTCAATTTTCGTTCCTAAATTTGTTGTTTGATAAGTATCTTGTGACATTGGAGTTTCGGCAAAACTACCATCGGGTGCTGTGATTTTTATTGTATGATGATTAATGGCATAGTTTTCACAGAAAAATGAGGTCATAGTGAAAACACCTCGCTCATTGACTTGAAAGCGAAGAAAAGTGCGATGAATATTTCGTTCAACTGTTTGTGTAGGCCAAAAGTAGTTACCTATATCTTGGTATTCTTCATTTTTTTCAAAAGTATATTGTCCTTTAATGGAGTCTAGCTCGTATCTTTTTATGGCTTCTAGACTATCGAGATAGTTTAATGAAACTTCTTGTTCTTTTAACTCAACCTCTTGCATTAAGCCAATCCCCTCTCTTCTTGCTTTAAATGCTTTCGGATAAAGTATTTTAATACTATCAATTTCAATTTTAGCTTGACTATAATTTCCTTCTTTAAAAGCCTCAATTGCTGCATCAAGTTTAGTTTGTGCTTTTTCATCTTGACTTTTCCCACAGGCTAATAACAGGATAAAACAACTAAAAAGTAGGGCTATTTTTTTCATAGAGTTTGTTTATAGGATTATGTTTGAACAAAAATAAGAATAATATCAGTTTTTTGTACCTTTGCAGACGAAAACTTAATCAATGAGAGATGATAGAACTGAGCCAAAACAAATTGAAAGAACATTTTGAGCAAGATTTATTTACAGATATTACAGCCACTGCTGATGACTTAGGGTTAGAGTGTTATGTCGTTGGAGGGTATGTACGCGACCTTATATTAGAAAGACATTCGGACGATATTGATGTAGTTGTAGTTGGAAGTGGAATAGAGATGGCTAAGGCGTATGGCAAACGATTAGGAAAAGGAGCGAATGTCTCTGTATTTAAGAATTTTGGAACAGCACAGGTTAAGTTTAATTCTATTGAAGTTGAGTTTGTGGGTGCTCGTAAAGAATCCTATCAGAGAAGCTCTCGAAAACCAATTGTTGAAGATGGAACGCTAGCTGATGACCAAAATAGAAGAGACTTTACTATAAATGCTTTAGCCGTTTGCTTGAATAAGGAGCGGTTAGGTGAGCTGGTTGATCCTTTTGGAGGAATAGAGGATTTGAAAAAAGGTATTATTCGCACTCCTTTAGATCCTGATATTACCTTTAGTGATGATCCGTTACGTATGATGCGTTGTATACGTTTTGCAACACAACTTAATTTTTTCATTGAAGACAAAACGTTTGAGTCAATCGAGAAGAGTTGTGAGCGAATTAAAATAATATCCGCAGAACGTATTATTGATGAGTTAAATAAAATCATTTTATCTCCTGTTCCTTCTAAGGGGTTTATTGATTTAGAACGTTCAGGTTTATTAGAGATTATTTTCCCTGAACTAGTGGCTTTGGAAGGAGTTGAAACGAGAAATGGAAGAGGACACAAAGATAATTTTTATCACACACTACAGGTTCTAGATAATATAAGTGAAAAGACAGATAATTTATGGTTACGGTGGGCAGCTATTATGCATGACATTGCTAAACCTGCCACAAAAAGATGGGATAAAAGAACGGGTTGGACTTTTCACAATCATAATTTTATAGGAGAGAAAATGCTACCGAGTATTTTCAGACGTTTAAAGCTTCCTATGAATGAGAAAATGAAATATGTACAAAAGCTAGTTAGACTCCATATGCGTCCACAAGCTATTGCTGATGATGAAGTAACGGATTCAGCTGTACGAAGATTGTTGTTTGAGGCTGGGGATGATATTGATGATTTGATGATTCTATGTGAAGCAGATATTACATCTAAAAACTTAGCTAGGAGACAACGATTTTTGAATAATTTTCAGTTGGTGAGGCAAAAATTAAAAGATATTGAGGAGAAAGATAGAATACGAAATTTTGAGCCTCCGATTGATGGTGAAGAAATAATGGCTATTTTTAATTTATCTCCTTCTCGTGTAGTGGGTTCTTTAAAGAGTTCTATTAAAGATGCTATTCTAGATGGGGTTATTCCTAACGAATACGAAGCTGCTTATAAGTACTTACTATCCAAGGCTAAAAAAATGGGATTAAAAGCAGTATCTAAAGAAAAATAATAAGTTTGCTCTTATGATGAACTATAAGAGTACAACGAATTTAAATACTCATTAAACAGATAAAAAGAGGAGACCCTATTTGTGTGATCTCCTCTCTTAATTTGTACTAATCGCTTGATTAGCTATTTTATTAATCTTTTAATTCAATAATTTCCTCTTTGCAATGGGTGAGTTTTTCAATACTATCACCTGTAACCACCCAAGAGTTTTCAATTCCTACGGCACCAATTTTAGGTAGCACTATTTTGGGTTCTAAAGCAATAACCATATCTTGCTCTAGAGCTTGTCGATTACGAGGACAAATTACAGGCAATTCATTAATTTCAAGACCTATACCATGTCCAATAAATCGAGCTTGTTGTTCATATCCCATAAAATACTTACCGAATCCAGCTTCCTGCATAAAATCAATGGCTAGTTGGTATAAATCTTCACAGATAACTCCAGGTTTTGCAATGTCTGCAATTTTATTTTGCAAATCAATACAAGCTTGATGAGCTGCATAAGCTTCATCGGGTAGCTTTCCTACAGAGAATACTCGGGTCATATCTGTTAGATATCCGTTGAAGTTACCGCCTATATCAACCATGATACTCTGTCCTTCTTTTAAGGGTCTTCCAGATGCTCCTATTGGTATTGAAGGATCAAGTCCAGCGCCACCTAATGCAAAATCGTAAGGAGATGGGACCATGGCATTATCACCAGCTAAAACACTTCCCATGAAAATTTCCATTTCTCTACCATAGGTTCTAAAAATACCTAAAACTCCTTCAAGTCTCATTATGCGTTCAACTTCAATAGAAAATTCAAGGTCTGTCATACCTTTTTTATAAATAGAAGGGATTTGCTCGTAAGCTTTTGTGTGTTTTTCTGCACCTCTTCGGAATTTCTCTATCTCCATTCTTGTTTTAGTGCTTCGAGCAGTTCTTATTATACTAGAACCACTAACTACTTCTGCATTATCGAATATTGCAGCTAGTCTATTATACTCTGTAAAAGAGAGTTCATCAGCCTCTAGCATTATTTTGTTAGGGAGTTCTAAGCCAATTTCTTTTAATATAGATGGGATTTGTTCTGGTTTGCGAATAGGATGAACATGTTCTCCTTTAATGTTATTAGGCCTTTTTATAAACAGGTGTGCAGGTGAGTGTAAAGGCATATAGATATATCCATTAACTATTCTTCCATAGGTGTAGATTAAATTAACATTACAGGCTATCAAAGCTGCATCTATATCTTGTTGTGCCATTAGTACACGTATTTTATCGCGTCTAGGCTTTAATTCAGGTTGTAACATGATTAGATTAAGTTTGGTTTAGAATAACAAAGTTAGTTTTATTTAGTATAATAAAGTAGTTCAAAACAATCAATCTTTGTTTTGAACGAAGTATGAGTCTTGATTGTTTTTTTCTCTTGTGAACCTTAAAGGGAAGGGGGCCTCTAATGTTTCATAAAGCAAAGGGATTTTTTTATAGAGTGAAAACTCAACAGTAGCATAGCCTTTTTGTATAATATCTAATTCTTTTGCTGCTTTATGAGATAAGTCAAGAGTAAATTTTTTTCTGAATGGTCCACGATCGGTTACTTTAACTACAATTTGTTTATTGTTTTGTGGGTTTTTAACAAGTAGGAGTGTACCAAATGGTAAGGTTCTATGGGCACAAGTCATACTATCTTTATGGTAGATCGGCCCAGAAGCTGTACGCCGCCCGTGAAGTTTTTTATGGTAATAAGAAGCATTACCTCTCTCTTGACTAAAAAGAGAAGTAATGCATATTATTAAATAAAACGCTAGGGTATAATAAAAGCGTAAAACCATTTAATTTTATATTTATACTACACCTTGAGCCATCATTGCTTTTGCAACTTTCATAAAACCAGCAATATTAGCTCCCTTTACATAGTTTATATAACCATCGGGTTGTTTACCATATTTTACACATTGGTTATGAATACCATGCATGATTTCTTGTAGTTTTTTTTCAACTTCTACAGCACTCCAATTTAAGTGCATAGCATTTTGGGTCATCTCTAATCCTGAGGTTGCAACACCACCAGCATTTACTGCTTTACCTGGAGCATAGCAAATTTGATTTTCAATAAATAAATCGATCGCTTCAGAAGTACATCCCATGTTAGATATTTCTCCAACACAAAGTACACCATTTTTTATTAATTTTTGTGCATCTTCTACATTTAATTCGTTTTGTGTAGCACAAGGAAGAGCTATATCTACTTTAACTTCCCAAGGGCGTTTATTGGGATAGAATTTTGCATTAGGGAACTCTTCAATGTAAGGTTCAACAATATCATTTCCAGAAGCACGTAATTCCAGCATGAAATCTATTTTATCTCCACTAATTCCCTCTTCATCGTAAATATATCCATCTGGACCAGAGATTGTAACCACTTTAGCACCTAATTGAGTTGCTTTTGTTGCTGCCCCCCAGGCTACATTTCCAAAGCCAGAGATTGCTACCACTTTACCTTTTAATTCGATGTCTCTATTTTCAAGCATTTCTTGAACAAAATAAAGCCCACCAAAACCTGTAGCCTCAGGACGGATAAGTGAACCACCAAATTCTAAACCCTTACCTGTAAATGTTCCAGTAACTTCATGAGTCAGTTTTTTATACATACCATACATATAACCCACTTCTCTGCCACCAACACCTATGTCACCTGCTGGAACATCAATGTCAGGTCCAATAAATTTCCATAGTTCTAACATAAATGCTTGACAAAAACGCATAATTTCTGCTTGGCTTTTTCCACGTGGTGAAAAGTCTGATCCCCCTTTAGCACCTCCCATAGGAAGAGTTGTTAATGCATTCTTGAATGTTTGTTCAAAACCTAAGAATTTAAGAATAGAAAGATTTAATGAGCTATGAAAGCGAATACCACCTTTATATGGTCCAATAGCATTGTTGAATTGAACTCTATAACCTAAATTGGTTTGTACTTCTCCTTTATCATCTACCCATGCGACTCTAAAGGTATAAATGCGATCGGGTTCTATTATTCGTTCAACGATTTTAGCTTTTTCGAACTCTGGATGTTGGTTATAAACCTCTTCAATAGAGTTTAATACAGCACGCACCGCTTGAAAATACTCAGATTCTCCAGGATGTTTAGCTTCCAGTGAAGCCATAATCTTTTCAATATTCATAATAATGTAATTAAAAAATAAGTATTAATTGTGTTTGTTTCTTTACAAATATATGCAAATATTTAAGATGAGCTATTCTTTTGAGTGCAATTAATGTTATATGGTGTCAAAGTGATAAAGTAAAGGCTTAAGGTGTGTTTTGTCCTTAAGCCTTTTATCAAATGGTAGAATGTTATTTCAAATGATTAATAATTCATTCCTAAATGATACATGATGAAACCATAAATATCACTTTGCTCCTCTATCACTTTCTCTGTAGGTTTTCCTGCACCATGCCCTGCTTTTGTGTCAATTCGAATTAGAGTAGGGTTTTTACCATCATTAGCTTCTTGTAACGCAGCAGCAAATTTAAATGAGTGGGCAGGTACAACACGATCATCGTGGTCTGCAGTAGTTATTAATGTGGCTGGATAGGAGACTCCTTTAGTTAAATTGTGTAATGGAGAATATCCTAAAAGATACTTAAACATCTCGGGGCTTTCCTCACTTGTTCCATAATCGCTAGCCCAGTTCCATCCGATTGTGAATTTGTGGTAACGAAGCATATCAAGTACTCCTACTTGAGGAATAGCAACTTGAAACAAATCAGGTCTTTGTGTCATACATGCTCCAACAAGTAATCCTCCATTTGATCCACCAACTATAGCAATTTTGTTTGTGCTTGTATATTTATTTGCAATTAAATATTCTGCAGCACTAATAAAATCATCAAATACATTTTGTTTTTGTTTTTTAGTTCCTGCTATATGCCAATCTTCCCCATATTCTCCTCCTCCTCTAAGGTTTACTTGGGCATAGATTCCACCTTGTTCAAGGAAAGGAAGACGAGAAACAGAAAAGCTGGGATTTAAGCTAATATTAAAGCCACCATAACCATATAAATAAACAGGATTGTTGCTGTTGAGCTCCAAGCCTTTTTTATGAGTTATGAACATAGGTATTTGAGTTCCATCTTTGCTTTCAAAAAATAGTTGTTGCGTTATAAATT
>JAAYSY010000075.1 GCA_012518235.1 Bacteroidales bacterium | reverse complement strand
TTTACTTTGATGCCTACATTTATATTACCGTTATACCATTTTTTATTTACATACTCTCCAGTTGCCGCAGAATGAGTGATTTCGATATTCGGTAACTCCTTCTCAATAATTAATATCTTATCTGTATCAATTGAACCTTCTGCAGAATTAGTTCCCTTTCTCACATAGCTTCCCATTTCATTTTGAGCTTTATCCTTAGCTTTTACAAATACATAGCCCTCAAACTCAGGCTCAAGATAAAAGCTTATTTCACCCTGGCCATTTGCGGTAACCGTTATTTCATCTGATTTATCTAGAGTGCCTTCTGGGTCTTTTGCAGTATAGTAAGTAATAGTATCTATACCTGCCATTTGATTTGCTAAGTCAGCAGGATGGTTATCCTTTGCTTTTACGGTAACCTTAACTTTTTCATTAAAGAAGTTTCCAAAGCTTAACATATTGATAACCTTAGCTGTTGTTGAAGTATTGTCAGGCTTAAAGGTTATAGATTCAATTTCAGGCTCAGTAGTATCAATATTTACGTACAATTCAACTACTTCACTTTCGTTCATAGCCTCATCTACAGCCTTAACTTTAAGCTCATTCTTCTTTTCGCCCTCTACCTCTACATAATAGATTCCCTTATTACCTTCACCTTCAAGAGAAGTAGCCTTTTTATATGTTAGTCCACCATCTAAGGAATACTCAACATGAATTGGTGCAGTATTTCCAGTATCATCAACTTCTACAGAGAAAAAAACTTCTACTTTTTCATCCTTGTACCAAGTATTTTCATTGTTATCATTGTCAAGAATATTATCATTAATCTTAATAACAGGAGCTTTAGGAGCTGTTTTATCTATTTTAGCAATATAGGTTGCAGTCTTATCACTTAAAAGGCCTGCTCCAGAAACAGCTTTAAATTCCACTTGATGAACTCCATCCTTGTCTAGTATCAAATTACCTACAGAAGAATCTTTTTCAGCAGCAACAAACTTCCAAGCAGCATTTTCTCCCTCTGACAGGTCAAAGTACTTATAACCGTCTATACCAGATGGTAGTAGATTAGGGTCATAAGTAGCATCAAGTTCAAAAACTACATCTTTATTGGTCCACTTAGCATCAGTATAATTATCCTTTATGGACACAGTTGGAATTGAAGGTGTATTGGTATCAATGTTTACAATTTTATCCTTATCAACTATATTTTTAGCATTATCTTTAGCAGTAACCGTTACTTTTTTACCGATTCCGCTCCATGTACCCCATGTAAGATTTTCTGTATACTTACCATTTACAAAATCTCTACTTTTTATAATTTTGTGAACCTCACCATCAAAATCATATTCAACACTTGTTAACCCAGATGCTCCATTATCCCAAGCATTAATTGCAACTTTTAAATCACCAGTATTAAACCAAAGTTCACCTAATCTATTGGTATAATTACTTCCTATAACCTCAACTTCAACGCTAGGTTTTTGAGTATCGATACCCATTTTTTCTGACATCTTCATCCAACTCATAGAATTATTTGCTTTATCAGTAGCCATTAAATAAAGGTATCCCTCAAACTCTCCAGCTATTTCAAACTGAATATAGTATTCTTCTTCCCCAGTGGCTTCGTTAATTCTAACTTCTACTTCCTCTTCTTTGATTTCTGATTTTTCTCCATTTAAGGTTTCTGTATACCAAGCTATTTTGTCTACTCCAGATACATCTAAAGTTCCATTTATATCATCTGCTAGTACAGTAACTTCTAAGGTTTCATTAAACCAGAGACCAAAAGAAATAAGGTTTAAGAAGGTCTCAATAACATTACTACTTTCCTTCCTAAATTCAATTTTATTTTCGTCAATTTTTGGTGGTGTATTATCTAACTTAACTTCATATACTTCAGGTTCACTATCTATGCCATTGCCCAATTCATCCACTGACTGAATTTCTAATAGGTGCTTTCCTTCTCCAGTAATTGTTAGGTCTACAAAGGCTTCTTCTCCATCAGTATATACGTAACTAGACCATGCACCTTGGTTTACTCGATACCTAAATCCGTTTTTGGCTCTATCTTCTTCTTTTTCAATAGCGATTTTCGCATCAATCTTTGTAGCCTTGTACCAATCATTTGATTTAGGCACAGTTTCATCAAAAGTTACTCTAGCCTTATTGATAACTTTACTGTCACGCTTAAAGGAAAATTCTTCGCTCTCTTCGCTAATTAAGCCGGCACCAGATACAGCTCTAAACTTTACCTTTCCTGATCCTTGATATTCATCACTGCTAATTACTATTTCAGTGCTATCTGAAGGCTCTACACTTATCCAATCTGTCCAATCACCATCAGGCTTTTCTTCAGTTTTGCGGAATACTCTGTACTCATATGCTGAAATTCCTGAAGGATATTCCTGTTCATATAGTGCTGGCATGCTAATATTATATACTATACCATCCTTGGTCCAGGATCCATCATAAGCTGTATTAACTGTAGGAACCAATGGTTTTTTATTATCAATTTTAATTGTTGCTTCCTTAATAGTTTCGTTGCCTGCATTATCTGTTACTGTAACTTTTACTAATAACTCACCAAGATCTTCAGGCATATTAACTAGTAAGTCATAATTACTTTCCATTGTAGTAGCTAAGTTTATAGAATATTCTAAAAGGATATTATCTTCTTTCTTAACTACATATTCTATTTTATTTATACCTGATTCAATATCGCTAACCTTAATTTCAACCTTAGGTGTAGTAGTAAACCATCCATCATAAGCCTTATTAGAATCATTAATATAAATATCTACAGTAGGTTCAATATTTTCAATGAGGGTAATAGTGTTAGTTCTCACCTCATTTTTCATAGCATTTCCAGCTTTGTCCACAGCCTTTGCAAACACATAACCTTCAAAGCCTATGGGTAGTTGGAAAGATATCTCTCCATCGCTGTTTGCTTCACTTTCACCGTTAAAGATAACTTCATGTCCCTCTTCATCAGAGGAAGTATAATAGATAATTTTATCTATTCCGGATAGGTTGTCCTCTGCCTTAATGGTAACCTTAATTTCTTCATTAAAGAAGTTTCCAAAGGTAAGTACATTAATTAACTTCTTAATACCTGATGTTTCATAAGGTTCAAAGATAATGTCGGACTCTTTAATAGTTGGATCTTCCTTATCTATTTTTACACTTACTTCTACTGTGTCAGATTCATTACCTAACTCATCATAAGCTTTAATATAGTAGATACCTTCAAATTCTTGGTCCTGGCTTTCTATTACAAAGCTATCCACAGAGCCTGTTTCATCAAGGCTAATAATAGCCTCTTTTACATCGGTAAAATCTTCATAAATACTATACTTTACGCTACTTAAAGCTGTTCCATCTAGTCTAGGAACCTGTCCTTCAATCCTTACTGCAGTGTTACTCCACTGATTTGAAGGATCTTTACTTATATTTCTAATTTCAGGTATAGTATTATCCAATTTTTCCACTTCAACATCTACTTTAGTTTTATTTCCTACCTTATCCACTGCATAAATATAATATGTACCATTTTCTGTAACAACAAAACTATAAAGACCACTTACAGCTTCTATCTCAGTACCAGTTTCAGCATTATCTTCCTTGCTCCAATACACCTTACTAATTCCTGACTGAGAATCCTCTACCTTGAAGCTTATATTTCTGTTTTTAGCCCAGTTTGTATTATCAAGGTTAATTTCAAGTATTTGAGGATTTGATTTGTCTATACTGAGAGATAGAGTTTTTTTCTGTGATATTACACCAGTGCTTGAATTTTTCAAGTAGAATACTACATCCTGGGTTCCTTCAAAGCCTGTAGTATAGCTATCAAGCCACTCTTCCCCAACCTTTATTTTATCGTATCCATTTGCCCCTTCAGCATTAGGAGTAATAATTACATCAGATTTAAACCAATTATTTATAGTTTCTTGTGATAATGTATAATCCTCCTCAAGCAAGGTACCATTTTTCACAGTAATTTCAACTTCCTTGGTTACAGGACTATTAGAGTCACTACCTAATGCAGTAGCGGTAATCTGGATAACCCCTTCTTCCATTTCCTCGCTTATGCTTAACAAACCAGTACTATCTATTGTAGCCTTATCACTGCTGCAGCTCCACTGAATCTCCTGATTTAGTGCATCCATAGGTAAGATATCTGCAGAAAATTGATATTTTGCAGCTATAAAATAGTCATCTACTTCTGGCATCTTTATTGTTAAGTCTGAAACTAAGATTGGTGCTAGGTTAATAACTTTTTCTGGATTATCATTATCAGGAAAAGTTATATCCAGCTTTTCTTCATTATAACCATTGTGATTTACAAGGATTGAATACTCGCCCTCTGGTAAATCTTCTAAGTCTAAGAATAAATACTGCTTAGAATCTTCATGGTAAACAGCTGTACTTAATACTTCTTCCCCCAACAATAATTTAACTTCTGCTGCAGTTAAACTTTGGTCATCTACTCCCTTTACAACTACAGCTAGCTGCGAAGCTTCTAACGCAGAAACTTTGCTATAACTTTTATCAATGAAAGCTATAGGAAAGTTAGATAAAACCATCAACACCACTAGAAACAGTGACATTAGTTTTCTGCTATAACTCTCTCGTTTTTTAAATTCCATCTCTTCATTCCACCCTCATTTATTGTTTTCTTTATGTTTTATAATATATGAATAGTTTTTACCATTGAAAATACAATGCATTTCAAAGGAGAAAACTAACAAAAACAAAATAGTAACCTCTACCATAATATGAGCACCAATAATAAGAACAATAACTTGTCCAGCTAGTGATACCATGAAAATTATGTCAAAGGTCTTGGCAATCTTATTGCTAAAAAACTTTACTAGCCCTATTTTGCTATGACTTTTCCTTTTATTTTTCTCTTTCTTTTCTTCCTTTGATCTTAAGGAACTCAAAAGCATAGTAAAGATAACCGCTGCTAATATGCCAATCCAAAAGGCTATGCCAATAGTATAGGCTAACTTTTGAGCTATTCCTCCTTTTTCAAAGGAAGCGAAAGGTACTAAAAAAAATGTAGAAGAAGAAATTAGAAATCCTAGTATGCTAAGTATTAGATACTTGCGTCCACGGACCCTACCAGTTGTCATGAAAATCCCCCCTAAATTACTTCATTTGTATTAATAACCATTAGATCTGTTTCTAAATAAAAGAATGGTTCAGCTTGTGCTTCAGATAAAACTGTGGTTTGGTTAGGATCAAAACCTAGCTCTTTCTCCACTGTATTCAGAACTGTTGTTTCTTCACTCTCTAATTTCGTTGTTATATGTTCTGTATTTCTTAATTCTTCCTCTGATATTATAAGTTTATCTGTTCTTTTAATAAGATCAGTAACAGACACGGCTCCATTATTTGATTTTCCATTCTGTTTAGACAATTTGCCTGAGTTATTTAATTTTGAGCCTGAGCTACTTTGTTCTAAGTTCTTTATAGCTCTCTTTTCAGTGATTCCTGTTAAATCTCCTACAACCTTATGTATTTTTAATTTAATAAAAATCAGCACTGACACAATAAACATAACTATGGCAAAAATCATACCACCATAATACATAACTTGATTTAACATTAGATCCCCTCCTTAGATAGCTCCGGCATTCTTTAATTTCAATTCTAGTGAGCTAAAATTAGTATCCTTACTAGAGCTCTCCAGTTGCTTTGCTTTATTATATAGCTCAACGGCTTTAGCCTTGTCATTCATATCAACCAAAGCCATTATTCCATAACTAGAATAGGCCTTTGAATCTTCAGGATAATCCTTAATTATTTCCTCATACATTTTAGCAGCGGTACCATAATCTTTCTTATCCTTATAATAAATTTGAGCTATTTTTTGTCTCATATTAAGCTTTGCCTGTTCACTACCTAATAAGGGAACTAACGCCTCATACTTATCTATAGAAACATCTAAATCTTCCTTATTAATATTAGAAGCAGAAATAGCTCTAAAGTAATATGCATCTGCCTGCATTCTAATCATTTCTATTTGATACTTGTCTCTCATAGATTGCTCGTCCAAAAATTCCATAGTCCCTTCCATCTTATCCAATATGTTTATTGTGGTTGTGTAAGGGTCTACATTTGATTGAAGTATATATTTATTATTGGTTATATAAACACTGGCAAGAGATAAATAGTTAGCAATTTGAGTTTCGTTCTTTTCTTGCTCATCGTTAAATTTTTCAAAGTCTTGCAAGTCCTTTATAACAGTAGCCCATTGTATCTTTGCACTAGATATGGAAAGAGAATTACTTAAGGACTCATAATACTTAGCTTCTGGTACAACTTTCTTATTGACCATGCCAAAATATCTTGCAGCCTTTTCATAGCTTTTACTAAAGGAAGTATCATTAGAGTCACCATTAAAAAAGAGCCTAGCAACCTCCATTAATACTTCATCATTCTTCTGCAAATCCCCCTTATTTATTTCAATCATAAAGGTTATTGCTCCCAAACCAGCATTGGTTTGTCCCATTCTTGAATAGTATTCAAGGAGCTTGATATAAGCTTCATCTTGATAAGGATCTATTTCAATTGCAGCATTGTATTCATCTACTACATCTGTTGAAAATTGTCCCTTCATATGAGATACTGACTCATATTTTGCCGCTTCGTTTAGCCTATTGCTATAATCCGTATTTCTTTGATTTAATATTCCCTTATAGCCAACTATAGAAACTACTATTCCAGCAATACATAGCACTGCTGGTATACTAAAGCCTACTAATTTTCTAATTTGCTTTTTTCTATACTTATCATCCATGGCATCATAGTGTTCAAAAGCATATAAAAGCTCTGCACAAGATTGATACCTATCTTCTGGATTACGCTGAGTACATTTAGTTATTATTTTTTCTAGTCCAGCTGAAAGAGAAGGGTTCCATTGTCTTATGGGATACATTTCGTAAGGAGGTTCACAAGGGTTGTGTCCAGTTAAAAGATGATATAAAGTGGCACCTAAACAATAGATGTCTGTCCTGGGATCAGTTTGTCCATTTCCACCAAACTGTTCAGGAGCGGCATAACCTCGTGTACCTAGATAAGTAGTGTCTGATAAATTGCTTTCCTTGTACTCTCTAGCAATACCAAAATCTATAAGAGTAACATTGCCATCAGGCTTCAGCATTATATTAGCTGGTTTCATATCACGATAGATAATAGGCGGAGTTCGTGTATGTAAATATTGAAGCACATCGCAAAGTTGTTTTGCCCAATCCACAACGTTCTCCTGAGGTTGGGCACCGTATTCGTTCAACAAATAACTTAAGGGTTTACCTTCCACATAATCCATAACAACATAGATTGTTTCTTGAGTTTCTATGATATCTACTATTCTTGGTAAATGGGAATGACTGAGCTTTTTAAGCATATTGGTTTCCACTAAGAGACCTTGCTTTACTATTTCAAAGTCTTTAATACCCTCTCTACGCACTTCCTTAATAGCCCACTGCTTATTCAGTCTATTATCCATAGCAAGGTAAACAACACTCATTCCACCCTGACCAATTTTTTTAAGAATTTCATATTTACCATCAATAATTGTTCCTATCGCAGCCATATTCTCCCTCCAGCCTAAAATGTTCTTATTAACGTAACAGAGATATTATCCAGCTCCATCCTCTGTTTGTTAAGTTCCACCAAATAACAGGCATTATCCTTCATGCTGGTTTCATCTAATAGTACATCTTTATTCAAATACCTTAAAATTTCACTTTCTGTTATTTCATGTCTAAAACCATCAGAACAAAGCATATAAACTACATTTTTCTTGGCTTCACCCACAAAAAAATCAGGTTCTATGACCTTGGATGCTCCAACACATTGAAGGAGCACACTTCTCCTAGGATCCGACTTTGCTTGCTCAGGAGTCATGTTACCTCTTTCAATCTCCCTAGCTACAAAGGTCTGATCTTTAGTAATCTGGCTCACCCTATCCCCTATTTCATACGCTCTAGAGTCACCAATATTCATTATGTAGTATCTTCCCTTTGCAATAAGAAGAACTGTGGCAGTGGTTCCAAGGCTAACTCCATTTCTTTGTCCATACTCCATGATTCTATTGCTTTCTCTTATAACCAAATTGTGCCACTGAGTCTTTATATCCTCATCTGAAAAGTCACTATTCAAAATATGTGAAAAGCTGCCTGTGAACCAGTTTGAGAAGGCTGTTAACACAGTGGCGCTTGCAAGCTCCCCTTTTGAAAGCCCTCCCATACCGTCACAAACCACAGAAAAGGCTACTTTACCTTGACTAGTATTAGCCACCTTTACAAAAAGGGAATCCTGATTTGTGTTCTTCTTAATTCCTTTATCAGTATGCATGGCTACTATAAAATCCATCATAATCACAACCTAAACTAATATAATTTGAATTGAAAAACTTCATTAGCTAGCATTATTTTATCGTCATGCTTGATTTTCTCATCTTGATTGCTGGTTATTCTATTTCCATTTAAAAAAGTACCGTTAGTTGAATTGTTATCTCTAATGAAATACTCTCCATCTCGTGTAATAATATCTGCGTGGGTTCTACTTATGGCTGTATTATTACTTACAAAATAATCCACATAGGTTCTTTCTTTTCCCAACCTAAATAAGGCTTTGTTTATGTTTATTCTTTCGCCGGTTTTAATTCTTATGAGGTAAGGTTCTACCTTCATATTAACGTTATTTGCGGAAAGAACTGTGGTTTCACCTGCAGTTTCAGTGCTTAATAATGTAGTCTCACCAAAGTTTATAGGACTGCTTTGTTGCACATTTATCTGAGGGTTTGTATTGAAACCCTGTTGAAAAGCAGGCTGTAAATTAGGTTGTATATTAAATTGCATATTTGGTTGCATATTTGGTTGCATATTGGCTTTCATGTTTGGTTGTATATTGGGTTGTATATTTGTCTGCTGATTTATGGGGGCACTTGGTTGTAGCTGTGGTTGTGGGGTTGGTTGTGCATTTAATCCCATAGTCTTTTGATTATTAGCCACTACCGGAGTTATAGTTTCCTTTTTACCAGGTATAGCAAAGGAAGATGGTTGTGCTGCAACGGTAGATTTTTCTTTGTTTTTATCTTTTTTACCGAAAAGCCATCCTTTTTTCTTCTCTTTCTTAGTATTATTTATAGGTTGAGGCATTATATTTTGATTGCTATTAGCATTATTAGGCAAAGTAATATTAGTATTTGGACTTATCGGAGTAGCCTTAACTGTATTAGTGTTAGTTATAGGCTGTGGAATCTGACCCACTGGCTGACCTACTGGTATTTGAGCCATAGGTTGGGCTGTTGCTATGTTGCTTTCAACAGAATTTTGTACTGGAACTTTTAGTTCCGGTGTATTGTTAACTTCCACCTTAGGCTGTGTTGATGAAGGATTTCCTCCTATTAAACTATTTATCATAGTTTTAAAATCACCAATTGAAAAATTAACATTACTATTTAAAAAACTTATTATTTTAGCCACATAATCACAGTTTTCTGTTTGATCGAACTGAACTGTGAAAATTATATCCTTGAAAAACTTACCCATTTCTACTATGCTTTCGCTAGCTTGTACAATTGGAAGGCAAACAAGAGATACTTCGCAGGTACTAACATCCACATAAATATATTCTGTATTTAGTATAAACATATTAGCGTCTATCATGTACTCTTCTGCTCCGATAATGGCTGTTGATATACTTGAAAATACTGATAATAATCTCTTTTTATTAACAACACCAGCGAAAAATTGCTTTAAACTTATTTTGGATGATATATTGTACTTAAATAGCTTTTCACTATCCTTTTGAAAGTAAAAGAAAGGTAAGAAGCCATATATTTTATTATTTGTTATCATTCCCATGCTCAGAGTGTCAATAACATCTTCTTCCTTTAATTGATACACTAGAAAACTATTTGTGCCTTGATTTTCGTATTTTAAACTAATCATTTTCCACACCCCTTAGTCTATTATTCATATTTTATAAGTTGGATAAATCTATAGGTATTTCCATACTTAACAACTGCAATTCCTGTTTTATAGAAAGGCTTACTTTCATCAAATATTCTAGGTACTTTCATCTCCTCTTTTTGGTCAATATATCCCCAAATCCCATCAATACATACTGGGGCTAAACCTAAACTAAATGAATATGCATCATCATACTTAAAATCTATTACCTTCTTGCCTTCTGTATCAATAAATCCCCACTTGCCATTCTTCTTAACCGCTACAGGTTCTTTTGATACAAAGATACGTGCATCTTCAAAGACCTCATTAGTTATTTCTTTGCCAGAAAGGTTTAGCATATGATAGTTTTCGCCTTTCTTAGCAAATATAACTCCACCTCTAGTACAAATATTGTTTTCATCAACTATTATTTCGTCATAAATTGCATCAGTTATATCTTTGAACTCTTTACTTATTAATTTCCACTTACCATTAACCTGTACTGCGGCTACGTTGTTGTAAAAATTGGTAGCATTATCATATTCTATATGAAACTTTTTAAAGTTTTCATCTACATAACCGTACATTCCGTTAAACTTTGCTACTGCATAACCCTCACTAATAGAATATAAATCTTGTACCAATTCCTTTGTTGCTGCAATCTTATCTCCTTCCTTATCAATCATATACCACTCATTGTCATAAAAAACCGCAGCCATATCTTCTATAAAGGGTCTTGCTAAATCATACTCCCTTTCGAATGCTTGTGATCCAGTATAATCAACATATATATAGGATTCTCCCTTTCTTACTACTGTCAAATAACTTAAGAAGGGGATTATTTCATCACATGTACTACCTCTGTATGTGTATTCAAATTCACTTTTCTCATATAAGGCTTTTAGGGTCTTGTCTTCTTTTATACTTTCTGGCAAGCTACTATAGAGTTCTATAACCTCATCAACTCTGCCATTTTGCCTGTAATATTCACCTAATTTAATATATCCTAAAGCGTCTTCTGGAAATGCTTTTATAATATCCATACAAGCATTTTCATAATCTCCATACTTTTCTAGGTGGTAGTATGAATCGGCTAGCTTTTCATACCACTGTATATTCTCTTTTTCCATGCTAATAAGTTCCTTATAAAGGGCTATATTTTTTTTATATATACCTAATTCTTCATTTTCTTTTACCTGTGCCTTTATACTAATAAATCTATCTTCTTTACTATTATTGGTTAAAAAAGTAATAACCCATGCACCTACAGTTAATAAAAAAATTAGAACAATAAATAAAACCTTATTTCTCATACATTTATCCCCCTACACCCCTAATAATATTGCTAAAATAACCCCGAATAAAGTAAATGGAGCTAAAGGTAAAGAATCCTTTGACTTTTTTTTCTTACTTACAATTAACACAATACCAAAAATTGCACTAAGCACCATGGAATAAAGTAAAACATTAAAAATTCCTACAAAGCCTACTAGTAAACCCAAGGTGAAATACATTTTTATATCTCCAGCTCCTACACCATTTTTTACAATCAAAGAAGATATAAAAAAGATACCTCCTGCTACAATGGCACCTAATAATGATGAAAGGATGACTGAGAGTATTACAACTTCTGTTACAATAATTTCAATTATCAATAGAGGAAGGGTAAATATCAGGCCAATTAGAAGCAGCTTATTGGGTATAATTTGCTCCTTATGATCAATATCTCCTATTGGTATCATGATCATAATGCTTAGCTGCCATTTAAGGGCATTAATAATATTTTTATCATAAAGTAAGTGTGCTATAAGGAAAAAAATGATTCCTGAAATAAAAACAATGATAATTGTCCACTTAATTCTACCTTTAAAGTTAAATATTTTTTTCCCCTTGTTTAACAATTGATTTTCTTTCTTAATTTCATCAAAGTTAAAATATATTAGTAGGGCAATTGAAAATGAAAGAGATAGTAAAATAGAAATTAATACTGGTGCTAATACCTTCATAAGCCTTCCTCCTGTTCTTATTATAAATCGCCGCCAAGCCAACCTCTACAAACTGCTGATTGACTTATTGTAACATTTAAGTCAAAGGGAAAAATTGTTGCTAAATTCATATTATAAACAACTACAATTTTTATATCTTTCGGAGATGTTGTATCGAACATGGTGGACTTATTAAAATTAACCCCTTCATATCCTCCTACTACTCCCATTCTTTCTAAATACTCATTTGCAGATTTTGCATCTTTTCCAAAGTGACGTCTCGTCATGCCTTGAGCTACAGATGCTGCAACTAATTTTTTCAAATTATCAGAAGCCTTTACGCCACCTAATGCCGCCATACTTTTTAAAAACTCGGACGGATTATTAAGAGCATCTGAAATATTACCCTTAGCCTTTTCAAAATCTGCTAGCACTAAATTTACTGATTGACTTTGACCGGTTTTACTATATTCCTCAATCAAATCATTTAAATATGCACCGGGATTACTTTGTGCTATTTCAGCTTGAGCTCCTGCATCACTTATTAATTTATTTATGTTCTGAAAAGTATCTAAAGCAGTACCTTGCTTATCCCTCATACTCTGGTCTGCCTTTTCTAATCCAAAAGCATTATAGAAATAGGAAAACTGAGACATTTCCTTGGCCGTGGTGTTTATGGCATAGGCCATCTTAGCTTGGACAATACAAAAATTCACCAAGGTGTAAATAGACATAATTACAAAAATGAAACAGGTTAAAGAAATGGTTGCTTCTATAGTGGCAGAACCTCTTTGATTTTTAATATTTTTCATACTTATCATACTTACCACACCCTTTTATGGATTATTTGCTTAAGATAATTATCTAGTAAAGCCTATTGCTTTTTTTCATACTCTCTAAAAGTCTTTGCAATTTTATCAGCTAACTGACCAACTAGTGCTGATTGATTCTGAGAATCGGATTTATCAACTACTACAAAGTATATGGGACAACCATCCATGATTAGGGAATAAGCTACAAAATAAGCTTTTTTATCTTTAAGTTCTATTTCAGTATCCTCTGCTAGAAGAAAGTTTCCTTCATACCTACACATCTTCCAGCCATTTATCTTAACATTGTCCTTCTTGATTATCTCAAAATCATTTCCTTCTGAAGATGGTAAAAACCTCATTCCAGTATATAAAAATTGTCCTTTCATTTCATCAAGTACATGTTCAGCAACTATAATTTTATCAAGATCAACCTTATACTTTCTATTTGATGTTTTGGTTAAATAGGTATCATATATAACATACAACTCTCTTTCAATATCTATATATCCCCATCCTGTTCCTTCTAATCCTCCAACCCATCCAGTAGGTATATCTATCTGAAATTTAACAATACCATTTTCTACTAGTAAGCTTCTATTTAAGTCAGCATCCTTTTGGTAAGCATCTTTATCCCTATCTTTCTTCTCATCAGACCTTTGCTCTGTTTCAGTATTATTACTTGCATCCTGAACCTTTTCATCTCCACAACCAACTAAAGATAGGAACATGGTCAATATTAGCAAGGCTGCTACTATTACTTTCAATTTCTTCACTAACTTCTCTCCTTTCAAGCAATAATCCATGATATTTTTATGGCAACAACCATTTTCAAATAAATATATATAAACTATTATTTTATAGATTTCTTTCAATTTAATATATTAAGAATAGCCACTGATATTATAAGCACAGGCTAACTGAACTTATAATATCAGTAAGTCCATTCCATCAATAATCTCTTAAATCTTACCTACATTGCAGTAATAATACCTATTACTTATCT
>JAAYSY010000074.1 GCA_012518235.1 Bacteroidales bacterium | reverse complement strand
GCACAAGCAAGTAGTCCTCTAACCTCTTTTTTAGATTAAACATAACATGAAGTCAAAACATAATATCAGTTACCCTAACTCTCACAAAGTTTATAAAAAGGGAAAGTTACATAACATTAAAGTAGGTATGCGGGCAATTTCTCAACTAGATACTATTAAAATAGTGAATGGAGAAAAAGTACACTCTTCTAATCCATTAATATATGTATACGATACGAGTGGTGCCTATTCTGACAAGAACCAGCAGGTTGATATAACCCAGGGATTACCTCGCATTAAATCTCAATGGATTAAGGATAGAGAAGATACCCTGAAGCTAGAAAAGTTCTCCTCTAAATACAGCAATGAACGATTAAAAAAGAAAGAGTTAGAGGCTCTTCGATTTCCATTAGTTCATTTACCTCAAAAAGCAAAAAAAGGAAAGATAATTACACAAGCAGCTTACGCACAAAGTGGAATCATTACACCTGAAATGGAATATGTGGCTATACGAGAAAATCTAAATAATGAAGAGCTAGGAATTGCTACTTATATTACCCCTGAATTTGTTCGATCAGAAGTTGCTGCTGGTCGTGCTGTTATTCCCTCTAACATTAACCATCCAGAAGCTGAACCGATGATTATAGGGAGTCAGTTTTCTTGTAAGGTAAACACTAATATTGGGAATTCCGCCCTATCATCAGGGATAGATGAGGAAGTAGAAAAAGCTATTTGGAGTTGTAAATGGGGTGGTGACACCTTAATGGATTTATCTACAGGAGAACACATTCATGAAACAAGAGAATGGATTATTAGAAACTCTCCAGTACCGGTTGGAACCGTTCCATTATATCAAGCTATTGAAAAAGTTGAGGGAAAAATAGAAAACTTAACATGGGATATATTCTATGATACCCTCGTTGAACAGTGTGAACAAGGTGTTGACTATTTTACTATTCATGCAGCTCTATTAAAGGAGCACATCGCATATGCTGATCAACGACTAACTGGTATTGTATCTAGAGGTGGCTCTTTAATAGCTAATTGGATGGAAATACACAATAAAGAAAACTTATTTTATACTCATTTCGATGAAATATGCTCTTTGTTAAACCAATATGATGTGGCAATTTCGTTAGGCGACGGACTTCGACCTGGTTCCATTAGTGATGCTAATGACAAAGCACAATTTGCTGAGTTAGAAGTTTCAGGAGAGCTAGTACAGAAAGCACGAAAAAAACAAGTTCAAATCTTTGTTGAAGGCCCTGGACATGTCCCGCTTCATAAAATTAAAGAGAACATAATCAAACAAGAGCAGTTGTGTGATGGTGCTCCCTTCTATACCTTAGGTCCATTAACAACAGATATTGCTCCGGCTTACGACCACATCACTTCAGCTATTGGAGCCGCTCAAATAGCTTGGCAAGGAACTGCCATGATATGCTATGTTACCCCAAAAGAACATTTAGCTTTACCGAATCGTGATGATGTAAGAACAGGGGTAGTTACTTATAAAATAGCAGCTCATGTTGCAGATTTAGCTAAAGGGCATCCAGGGGCTCAAATCAGAGATAATGCCCTCAGTAAAGCGCGATTTGATTTTCGATGGAAAGATCAATTTAATTTATCGTTAGATCCAGAAAAAGCCATGGAATATTATCAATCGGGACGACTAGACGAAAATAGTGATCATTGTACAATGTGTGGTCCTCACTTTTGTGCTATGAAACTAACCCAAGAACGTCAATCGTGTAAACTTAAAACAAAGAAAGATGAACTTTAAAAATAAAATAGATTTACTTGATTGGGATGAAACCACCCAATCCATTTCAAATAAAACAGAACACCAAGTTATACAAGCCCTAACTAAAGAGTTTTTAGATGTAAATGATTTTATGGCTCTTATTTCACCAGCCGCAACTCCTTATATTGAACAGATGGCTCAAAGAAGCAGAGCTCTTACTCAACAACGCTTTGGGAAAACCATTCAGTTTTACGTTCCTCTTTATTTAACAAACTCCTGTTCTAACCACTGTATTTATTGTGGATTTAACCATCAAAACAACATTCACCGCATAATTCTTACCGATGAACAAATTCTTCAAGAAGTACAAGCCATCAAACGTATGGGAGATTTTCAACACATTTTACTAGTAACAGGAGAAAACCCAAGAGATGCAGGTGTTGATTACATAGAGAATGCCATCCGATTAATAAAACCTTATTTTTCTTCTATCTCCATAGAGGTTCAACCCTTAAAAGAGGAAGAATATAAAAGATTAGCTCAAGCAGGGTTAAATGCAGTTTATTGTTACCAAGAAACATACAATAAAAAAAGGTATCCTATATATCATCCTAAAGGAATGAAGTCTAAGTTTGATTGGCGGGTAGATACTTTTGATAGAATGGGAAGGGCTGGTTTACATAAACTAGGACTAGGAATACTTATCGGATTAGAAGATTGGCGTACAGATGTTACTTTTATGGCTAGACATTTAAGATACCTCCAAAAGAACTATTGGAAAACTAAATATTCTGTCTCTTTTCCTCGTATTCGCCCTCATTGTGGTGCTGTATTTCAACCCAATGTAGTGATGAGCGACAAAGAGTTAGCTCAGCTTATATTTGCTTTTCGCATTTTTGATCCCGATTTAGAAATCACACTCTCAACCCGAGAAGATCAAAACTTTAGAGATCACATGACTACTTTAGGTATTACATCATTAAGTGCTGGTTCTAAAACTGATCCTGGAGGATATGAGGTTTACAAACATGAATTAGAACAATTTGTTATAAATGATAGCAGAACTCCCGATGAAGTAGTTGAAGCTGTAGAATCTCAAGGCTACGAAGTGGTATGGAAAGATTGGGACTTAACATTACAATAAAATGGTATGGAAAGATATAGTAAAAATCTATTAATCAAAGATTTTGGAATAGAAGGTCAAAAAGCCCTTTCACAAGCTAAAGTGCTAGTTGTGGGTGCAGGTGGATTAGGTTCCCCCTGCCTTCTTTACCTAGCCTCTGCTGGTATTGGGACCATTGGAATTATAGAATATGATGTAGTGGATTATAGCAATCTACAAAGGCAAATACTTTATTCTGAAGAGCAAGTTGGGTCATCCAAGCTATCAATAGCAAAAACCAAATTGCAACAACTCAATAGTGAAATTAAGATCAACACATATTCCATAACACTAAACAAATCAAATGCACGAGCCTTATTTCTAAATTATGATTTTATTATAGATTGCACAGACAATATTGAAACTAAATATCTAATCAATGACTTATGTGTGGAGTTAGAAAAGCCTTTCTCTTATGGTTCAGTTGTAGGAATGAAAGGACAGCTTTTTACGTATATGCCTGGTCACTTTACACTGAGAGATTTTTTTGGTCCTCCACCAAGTATTGAAAAGCAAATAAAGGCTTCTAATAGTGGAATACTTGGCTCCATAGCTGGTATGGCAGGAAGTATACAAGCCACAGAAACAATTAAGTACTTTACACAGATAGGCCATTTATTAACTGATCGATTGCTCCTAATTCATGGAGAAGATTTTTCAATACAGGTACTTAATATGAAGTAATCCCCTTAACTATTGACCTCTAACATTTTATCCTCTTTTAGAAAAAAACACTATATTTGGACTTCATATGTGTTTTAAGGTTAAAAAGGTATAAAGTATGGGGTCACAAAAAAAGAGAAAAAGAAAATCCACAGGAAAATGGCATAAATGGTTAGGATTGGGATTTTCTTTTTTCATTCTAATCTTTGCGTTCTCAGGTATCATTCTAAACCACAGAAAAGCTCTTTCTACATTAGATATTCCTCGTTCATGGCTTCCTAAAAACTATCAATATACAAACTGGAATAATGCTTCTGTAAAAGGAAGCTTAAAGATTGCTCCAGATTCTGTTTTACTTTATGGTGGAAATGGCATTTGGTTAACAAATGCGAATTTATCTTCTTTTAAGTCATTTAACGATGGATTAAAAAAAGGGGCAGATAACCGAATAACTAATCATATTATTAAAACTGATGATAATCTATTGTTTGCTGTAACTACTTTCGATTTATATCAATACGATAACAGGGGTAAACAGTGGATAAGTTTTTCTGATAAACTAAACACCCCAGAACGCTTAGTCGATATAGCTTATCATAATGATTCGCTAGTGGTTCTCAGTCGATCTCATGCTTACATCTCCCTTTCTCCTTACAACACCTTTGAAAAGGTAACACTTCAATTACCCAAAGGGGAAAAGCATCAAGTTTCATTATTTAAAACGCTATGGACTCTTCATAGTGGAGAACTTTTTGGCAATATAGGTAAGTTTCTTATTGATCTATTAGGAGTTACTACCATCATTTTATGCATTACAGGAATATTAATTTTTATATCTCCTAAGCTCATCCGAAAAAGAAGAAAAAAAAACTTATCAACTTTTGGGTTTATTAAACTCTTGCGAAGATCTATAAAATGGCACAACAAACCAGGAGCTACATTGTTTTTCCTTCTGCTCCTCCTCTGTCTTTCAGGAATGTTCTTACGCCCTCCACTACTTATTTCAATTATTTACTCTAAACACCATCCTTTATCTTTTACTACACAAGACAAAAAAAACCCCTACCATGATAAACTGCGAAGCATCAGATATGACCATTACACAAAAGATTGGTTATTATATACCTCTGATGGATTATTAGCTTACAAAGAATTAGATTCATCTCCTCTTAAAGTGGAAAACACGCCTCCCATCAGTGTTATGGGATTACAGGTTTTTGAACAGAAAAACTCCACCGAATGGATTATTGGATCATTTAGTGGACTTTATATATGGAATAGGGAACAGGAAACCAGCAAAGATTACTTTACTGGAGAATCACCACAACCCACAAATCCGGGGCCACCAATCATCTCTAATCCTACTAGCGGATTTTCTTCTGATTTTACTAAAGACATTACTTTCCATTATTTTAATGGAGCACAAAGTGAAATGTCTATACCTGCAATGCCTCCAGAAATTAAACATGCAAATATGTCGCTATGGCACATCAGTTTAGAAGCCCATACGGGAAGAATTTACACTTTTCTACCCGAAATAGTAATCGTTCTATTCATTCCTATTACTGGAACTCTATTTTTAATCATACTAATTTCTGGTTACATAGTGTATAGAAGAAGATATAGAAAGAGATTATAAAACAACATAAAAAGAGTGTGAGTACACCTGCAAATTAATAACTATAGTTTATTTTTGATTATCCATACAACTATTTTGCTAAATTTATTGTATAACTGTAACAATCAAAACTTAAAGTTGAATTAAACACCTTTATGAATAGAAAAGCCTTTATTCCATTTCTACTACTCATTTTTTCTTTCTCGTGTATTGTGGCTCAAAACTTTGAAGGAAGGATTATAGACGAAAATCAACAACCAATTATAGGGAGTCTGGTTTTAATTAAAGAAACTTATCAAGGTGTAGCATGTAATGAAAAAGGTGAGTTTCAACTTAATCTTACCCCTGGGGTTTATACCATTGACTTCAGGTGTTTAGGCTATACAACTATAACAGAAAAAATAAGTATAGAGAATAACGATAAAGTAACACGGAATATAGTACTAAAAGAAAATCCCGTACTACTAGAAGAGGTTTTAATTATAGGTGATGAAGACCCTGCTTATGAAATAATGAGAAAAACCATTGATAAAGCCCCATATCACCAAAGCATTATAAAAAAATATAGGGCTGAGTGTTATGTTAAAGGAAATATGGAGCTTACAAAAATAGGTTTCTTAGTTAATAATATGGTTAATATTGATGGAGCTAAACCTTCTGATTTTAAGAAACATCTATTCATTCAAGAATCTTTTAGTGAGATAGAATACAAAGCACCTGATCAGTACGATCAGAATGTTATTGCATTTAATAGTACTATTCCCGACAACTTCAATCCAAAACAGGTTATTCCATTAGCTACTAGCTCTTTATATCTACCTCGCTTTTCTATCCATATTTCACCATTAAACCCAGATGCTTTTACTTATTATCGCTTTCAATATGAGGGCTATTCAGAAGAAAAGAATGATGTGATTAATAAGATAAAAGTGATACCCAAAGTAAATGACCCTGAACTACTGGAAGGTTATTTATACATTGCTGATACTAGTTGGAATATACGTTATGCCGATCTAAAATCGAATATTCTTGGTATTGAACAACATATAATCATCACTTATGATAATTTAGGAGGAATAGCCTATATGCCTACTACTTTTAGTAATAAGGTAAGTGGTAAAGTGCTGGATGCTGAGGGGTATTTCAATTATTATGCTTCTATTAAGTATTTAGATTTTGAAAAAAACGACTCCATAGATTATGATGAAGTAAAACAAGAAGTAATAGTAACACACAAAAACCTTAGAAAGAGTCTTGAAATCAACTGGGAGGATTTTTATAGAGTTAAAAGTGACTCTTTAGCTATGAAACGGGACTCGGTCTTCTGGGAGAATATTCGAAACACTCCACTAAGCTCTAGAGAAATAGATAGCTATCAAACAAAAGACTCGCTTCAAAAACATTTTGATTCGGTAAAAAAACATCCCAAAAAATCGAATTTCAAACCGATTGATTTACTTATGGGGGGTACATTAGGAGGCGATTCTACACTTTTCACATTTACACACGGAGGAATACCAGGTATACTACGTGAGTACAACTTTGTTGATGGTTTTGGATGGGGGTATAAATTTTCTCTTTCTACTCCTATAAAGCAAAAGAATAGACTGACAATCACTCCCGAAATGTATTATGCTTCAGCTCGTAAAAGTATGGTATGGAAAACAGATGTAAAATATGATTACTCTCCATTACGATTAGGTCAACTTATTGTATCGGCTGGTAACACGACGACTGATTTTAATCCCAACGGGGTTAATAGACAAGATAATGCGATGAGCTCTTTTTTATGGGGTCGTAATGCAATTATGTTTTATCGCAACCAATTCTTTAAAATCACAAACGACATAGACCTAAGCCACGCTCTTCGTTTTTCAACACAACTTAAGTGGGCCGATCGATCTCCTCTACAAAACAACAAAGATTATAGCTTCTTTAAGGGAACTAAAAAGATAGTACCTAATAGAATAGACGATAAACACACCGACTTATTATCGTATGCTTTATCTATCCAATATACTCCTCGATATTATTACTCTATCGTAGGTGGTGAAAAAAGATATGTTTATGCTAGTTCTCCAACTTTTTCTTTGAGATACTCTGAGGCTTTCTCTTCCTTAAAAGAGAATAATGCTCGATTTAGAATGTTAGAAGGGACAATTTACCATGAACTTAAAACTGATTTATTTTCAACTATTGCATATCAAATAAATATAGGTGCTTTTTTAGGAGCCAATAACAAAATGAATTTAGCCGATTATAAACATTTTGATGCTACTGGAGACATTATGCTTATAGCTAAGACACCCTTTAAGTCACTCATGCTCCTTGATCCTTATATAGCCTCAACGAATAAATATTGGGTTTACTCGCATTTTAACTATCGTAGTAAATACATTCTACTTACTCGGATACCCTTTCTTCAAGGTAAGTTTCTAAACGAAACCCTCCATTTTAAGTATCTATTCACTCCTCAGAAAAAAAACTATATGGAATTAGGCTATTCTATAGACTTAATCAAATCTTTTGCTGCTGGACTTCATTGGTCATTTAATAACTTCAAGTTCGAAAGTTTTGATGCTAGATTTTCAATCAAAATGGATTTTTTTAATTCTTTTCGATAATTCTAGTTGAATTAGTGCATTCTATTTCTAGTTAAACTGGTACCCAAACTAGCAATAATAACACAAAGAATAGAAATCCATTGATTAAATGTTAAAATCTCATTCAAGAATAAAAGACCAGACAAAGCACCAAAAGCAGGTTGAAGACTAGTCAATATACTAAATGTACGAGTCGGTAATTGTTTTAAGGCTATTAAATCTAAAGAAAAAGGAATAGCACAAAATAGCTACACCTAATGATACAAAAAATAATTTACTCGTTAGAAAACCAAAACCTCCACTAAACAAACCAAAAGGAAGCACTAAAAGAGCTGCTATTCCTGTAGCTATAGTTACTGCATCTTTAGTATTCATTACTTGTGCCACTTTACCTCCAAAAAAGATATACCCTGCCCAAAAAACACCAGCCATAAAAGCTAGAAGAAGTCCTAAAAGATCGACTCCTGTATTTTGCCAAGGGACAATTAAAGCAATACCTAGAGCAGCAAACAACACCCATAGTAAATCTAGTGCTCGCTTCGAAAAAAATAAGGCCAACAATAATGGACCTAAGAACTCAACAGTAACACCCAATCCTAAAGGAATGCGTTGGATAGCATAATAAAAAACAAGATTCATTGCACCCATACATATCCCATAAATTAAACAATGCATCCATTGAGTTTTATTTAACAGATGTATCTTGGGTCTATTAAACAAAAACAACAGGATACTAGAAAGGCCTAATCGTAATGAGCTAGTAGTACTTGCGCCCAAAGTAGGAAATAAGCGTTTTGCTATAGAGGCTCCACTTTGCACACTTAACATAGAGAGTAAAGCGGCAGGAATAGGAGGAAATGATTTCTTTTCTATTTTTTGCTCCATATTAAAATTATATAGGATATAATTAATCATTTTATTTTATTCTGTTCTTTCTTTATCATTGCTACTCGGCAAATAAAGAAAAATACCTAAGATTCACAGGTCCTAGTCAAAAGGGTCTTATGACTAGGGCATCAGCTTCACTTGACTAAGGCAAATGGATGACATGCACTAGGACACTATAAAATTAGAATAAAAAATGTGCTTTTTAACATTAAACCTCTAACTTTAGGAAAACAATCAAATAGCACTAATACTATGAATCTCAAAAAAACACTACTATTACTCTGTCTATTCTTATCCATACCAATCAATGCAACAAATAACCTTAAATTATGGTATAAAGAACCAGCAAAAGACTGGATGACCCACGCTCTTCCCATTGGAAACGGACGTATAGGGGCTATGATTTTTGGTGGTATTGAAAAAGAGGAGGTGCAATTTAATGATAAAACTTTATGGGATGGGGATAAAAACAATCGAGGGTCTTATCTTAATTTTGGAAATATCCATCTTGAGTTTGATCACCAGAGAGAAATAGTTAACTACACACGTGAACTGGATTTAGAAGAAGCCATAGCTCGTGTTAATTATACAACAGATGGAGTTACCTACCAACGTGAATATTTAAGTAGTTTTCCTGATGATATTATTGTTATTAACCTGACAGCAAATAAAAAAAAGAAATTAAATTTCAACTTATCTCTAACAGACGGCCAAGGAAATAAAACACTATTAACAGAAAATAAGCTTTCATTAGAAGGACACTTAATGTTGCTTTCGTACAATGCACACCTTTTTATTGATACAAATGGAGGAAAAACCTCAATTAATGAATCGCATATAGAAGTACGTAATGCAACCCAAGCCACATTATACCTTGCTGCAGGAACAAATTATGATCCGAAAGCTTTAGATTATCTAACCTCAACAGATTGGAAAAACAGACTGCTAGCGCAATTAGAAGTTGCTAAAAATAAAGGCTTTGAAAACATTAAAAAAGAACACATCGCAGATTATCAATCATTATACCACAGGGTTACTCTAAACCTCCATCAAGAAGCAAACAATCTACCCACAGATGTTTTATTAAAGCAACATACAGAAGGAAGAGAATCAAGATTAGCAGAGGTTTTATTCTTTCAGTTTGGTCGCTACTTAACTATTGCTTCATCTAGAGATGGATTAGATCTTCCTTCCAATTTACAAGGGTTATGGAATCATAGTAATAACCCACCTTGGGAAAGTGACATCCACTCAAATATCAATGTACAAATGAATTATTGGCCAGCTGAACCAACTAACTTAGCTGAATGCCACACTCCATTTATTAATTACATTCGTAACGAAGCTTTAATACATAGCTCATGGAGCAACATGGCCAAAGAGGTTAACTCACAAGGGTGGACACTAAAAACACAAAATAACATTTTTGGCTATTCTGATTGGAATTGGAATCATCCAGCAAATGCATGGTACACACTGCACACTTGGGATAAGTATGCTTTTTCATTAAATAAAACTTACCTTAGAAATGAAGCCTACCCCGTATTGAAATCAGCTTGTCTTTTTTGGTTAGACCGACTCATAGTGAACGATCAAGGATACTATGTTGCCCCAAATGAATGGTCACCCGAGCATGGCCCTTGGGAAGATGGCGTCCCTTATGCACAACAATTGATTCATGAACTATTCAAAAACACTTCTAAAGCCATAGCTATTCTTAATATTAAAGATGATTTTACAGCCGCATTAGCTCATGTATATAGTAAGTTAGATAAAGGACTAGCTATAGGTAATTGGGGACAATTAAAAGAGTGGAAAACTGAAGAAGATGATCCTCAGAATATTCATCGACATGTTTCTCATTTAATAGGACTTTATCCTGGGACTGCAATCTCTCCTTTTCTTAACAAGAAATATGCAGAAGCCGCCAAAGTATCGCTTAATGCAAGAGGAGATAGTGGAACAGGTTGGAGTAGAGTCTGGAAAATTGCTTTTTGGGCTCGACTACTCGATGGTAATCGTGCACATAAATTATTAAAATCATCCATGACTTTAGTTGATGAATACGATTTAGATTATGAAACAAAAGGGGGTATCTATAAAAACATGTTAGATGCTCACCCACCCTTTCAAATTGATGGAAACTTTGGAGCCACAGCAGCTATCGCTGAAATGTTACTTCAAAGTCATATGAATGAATTGCATTTACTCCCTGCTTTGCCTTCTGTATGGAGTTCTGGTGAAGTTAAAGGACTTAAAGGCCGAAATGCTTTTGAAGTAGATATAGTGTGGAACGACAGCTCTCTTCTTTCTGCCACCATATATTCAGCTCAGGGTGCTCCTTGTAGAATCAGAACAAAAGTACCTCTTGAAGTGGTCGATTGTAAATACGAGTCTTTACAAGATAAGGAAGGCTGGTACATAACCTCATTTAATACTACAAAAGGTGAGAGTTACCTTCTAAATACGGTACAAAATTAAAATAATGAAAAATTCATTACTATATAAAGCACTCTACATTATTATACTTCTCTTGTTTGCATCATGCAGCTCTAATAAGTACAATATAAAAGAAAGTCAATGGACTATTAAATATAATACGGAAAGTGGAACAGTCAGTTTATTTCATCAGTCACACCCTATACTTCAAGAAGTATATGCAAGAGTAAAAATAGGAAATGACACATTAGAGAGTAAAAACTATAATTTAGTAGCGATAAAAAAGAACTCTATACAAGACAAACTAGGGAAAGGAAATAAATATATATTTGAATATAAAGCAAAAAATAAGCCTCAACTTAAACACTGCTTTTATAACTATTCAAGTTACCCAAATTGTATTTTAACAGAACTCATAATAGAAAATAAAGAACAAATAGAAACGAATTATATAACACCTCTTTATTCCATAAAGGAACAATCTTTCTTACCCAACGATAATTCGAACAGAGTCGTTAGAGTTCCATTTGATAATGATAACTTTGTCTCTTACCTTTGCTCACCTTTTCCTACACCCAATATATCATTTGAAGTCTCTTGTTTTTTTAATGGTAAAAGTAGACAGGGACTAGTAATAGGGTCCGTAGAACATAATATATGGAAAACAGGAGTTCTTTCTCATGGCAATAATAAAAGCTTTAATACACTTGAAAAATTGGAGTGTTATGGTGGTATTACACACGAATTAACACGCGATATAAATAAGCAAGAAGATAAACCCTCATGCGAACATGGTAAAATAAAGGGAACTTTAATAAAATCGCCTAAAATACTGATTGGTTACCATACAGACTGGAGAAAGGGGATGGAAGAATATGCCACTATTAATTCAAAAATAACTCCACCAAGACAATGGAATAAAGAAGTTCCTTTTGGATGGAATAGTTGGGGTGCTATGGCTAACCATGTAAATTATACAGGTGTTACAGATGTCTCGGATTTTATTAAAAATGACTTGCAACCTAAAGGTTTTGAGAACAATTCAACAACTTATATTGGTTTAGATTCTTTCTGGGATAATTTTAGCGATGACGAACTAAAAGAATTCGTACTACATTGTAATGCCAATAATCAAAAAGCAGGAATCTACTGGTGCCCATTCTCTGATTGGTTTGGTAATCCAAATAGTGAGGTGGAGGGTACCAATGGAAAATATAAGTATAAAGACATCTACCTTTATGCTAATAATAAACCTAGAAAAATAGAATCTCTAGCTGTAGATCCTACTCATCCTGGAACAAAACAAAGAATAGATTATTATATAAGCCGTTTCAAAGAATTAGGATTCAGTTATATCAAATTAGATTTCATCAATAATGGTGCTCTTGAAGCCGACTCCTTCTATAACCCTAATGTTACTACAGGTATCCAGGCATATAATGAAGGGATGGATTATCTATCTAAAGCTTGTGACGATCTATTTATGGCTCTATCTATTGCTCCTATATTTCCATCTCAATATGGTACATCTAGACGAATCAGTTGTGATACTTGGGGAGCAATGAACGAAAAACCATGGGGATCGACAGGTTATATGCTCAACAGCTTATCATTTGGATGGTGGATAGATAGATTATACCCTTTTAATGACGCAGACCATATTCTACTTTATAATCCTAAAGAAGCAAATGATTATAAAGAAGGTGCTAATCGTGCTAGAGTAACTTCTGCTGTTATTACAGGTATTTATATGTTAGGGGATAATTTTAGTCTAAAAGGAAACTACCCAGGTGATTTAGAATCCCGAAAGAAAGCCATGAAAGTAACAACCAACCCAGATATTAATGCAATTGCTCGACTAGGACACTCCTTTTATCCTATTGAAGGTTACATTATTGAGAAACCTCACTTAAGCGAAAAGCTTTTCATGTGTGAAACAGAAGAATGTACTTATGTGGTTATCTTTAATTTTGATTCAACTAATAATCTTTCAGGGAAAATCAATCTCGATAGAATTAATCTTCAGAAAACATCAATAATTAATACAACAGAACTATGGACCGGGAAGAAAGGCATTATTAGTAATGATGCACTACTGTATGATGTTTCCCCTCAAGATGTACAGGTCTATAAAATAAATAAAAAGTGAATAATTGTATTTCGAATAAAAAAGGCTAATAACGAATGTCATTAGCCTTTTTTGAATTTAAAACTATCTTAAGAAAATCATCAGAATATTAATTTATAACTCCTTTAGCTTGAAAATCATCAAGCTTAACAGGTACAGCCTCATAACCTTTCTCAGAATACTTAACTTTAGTTATTGTTAAATCGGAAGTGTTGTCATCGTTCGCTAAATCATGAATAACACTAGTTTCTTTCCCCTCAGAAAAATTCCAAAAAGATACTAATTTATCAAGATTCGTCTCTACTAAATTATTCATATTACTTTTTATTTGACCTGCGGTACGTGCTTCTTTCCATATTCTAGCATAAGAAACCACTCCTTGCATAGCTCTCCACTCTTGATCCGTTGCTAAACCAACAACAAACTTACCACCCATTTTTGAAGCATCACCATTAAGATTTATTTCACTATAATTAAACTCTTCCTTTACAAACTTTATTTCATCTAGTTCTCCATTTCTATACAACTTGTACCTTTCAGCATTAGTACTCGCATTTAAATCAACTACAAAAGCTAAATGTAACCACTCATTTAAAGGAAACGGATTTATTGAACGAATATCCAGCTTATCTCCAGCAGATACAATTCGTACTACCCCATCTTGATCACCTTCTCCTCTAATCATTAAGTAACCCTCGTACCCCATAAATGTTTGTAGCCCCCTATAGCCTTTTATTAAACAATTTATCTCAAAAGTCACCTCTTTTAACGATTTAAGATCAGCCTCCTCTTCTGTACGTGTTCTGTAGTTTGTATAAGCAAAATAGTGTTCCTTTAAATCGCCACCTTGATGTAACGATAGAGCGTATTCAGGTGCTGTTACTTTTATCGGAACTTCTACTATATTTCCAACAGCATCTTCAATTGTTAATACTGTTTCACCTTTCATTTTACCAGAAACCTTGATCACATCTAAATCAACACTAGCTTTAGCTACAATTCTATTACCTAATCTAACTTTATAGTTCCCTCCACCTGATAGTATTTTTATTTGCTGTTCGTCAAATAAAGTACTAAACTCTAATGATTCTGTATCTACTTCTAAACTCCCTATCTCAGATTCAATAACAGAAACTTCAATAATAACAAACTTACCTCTTCTATCTGAAACTTTAACCTTAGCCTCACCAATAGCTTTTGCTTTTATAATAAACTTGCCCTCTTCCGCTAATTTTTTTTCATCTAATTCAATAAACTCATCAGCATTATCAAGTAATTCAAGCTTATATTCTGAATTTCCTTGCTCAATAGAAATCACAACTTGAGGTTCATCTTGTAAAGTATAGTCTAGCTCTACTTCTGTAGCAGACACTTTTAACTCCACAGTTGTATCTATAACCTTCACTAATACCTCAGCTTTTTCATTTTTTCCATCTGTAACTTCAACAATAGCTTCACCAGCAGCTTTAGCAATGACTATAAATTTATTTTCTTCAGCCAATAAAGATTCATCAAGCTCAATGAAATCCAATCCACCTTCAAGTACTTCGATTACGTAATCAAAGTTTCCTGATGTGATAGAAATAGTATCCCTCATTTCCTCTTCAGTATAAGCTGCTAAATCAAGCTCTACTTCTTTTGGAGACACTAATAAATCAACAGTAACATCACCATTAATTACAGTTACATCAATCTTAACTTTTTTTCTTAATTTGTCAGTAACAGATATTTCCGCCGTACTCATTTGCTCTTCAGAAACACCAGTTACAGTAATAACATTTCCAGAGACTGTGGCTTTAGCTACTCTAGGATTGCTAGAAGTAACTTCATAGTCACCATTACCAGACTCAATAACAACATCTCCAGATCCACCATTAGATAACGTCAACTCTGTTTTATCTAAAACAAGTTCGACAGGATCAATAACTTTATCGTCATCATCACTACAAGAGATAAAAATAACGAAAAGTAATAAAAATAAACGAATTGTTTTTTTCATAGTTTTATAATATAAAAATTAAAGGTTTTATTTTTCTTGAATATCTATTAAAGATAATCTAGATAGCATTTCCACATAAGCACCTTGATGTAAAATATCATAGGATTTCTCAGATTTCCCTTCTCGAATATCGGTACTCAATAAATTAGTTTCTTTGTCTTTTCCAATTAGCCAAACATGTCTTAAAGTATTAGCATATAACTCTATATACTTCTTAGCACTCTTATCAACACTATATAGCTCAACAAATCCCCTAAAGGCAATATTATAAAACCAGACATGCCCATTTTCTAATATTTGTATTTCCTCACCCAATACTTGAGAAAACATACGATAGGACCATTTATTATAAATAGCTTCGGCAATCCTGCGTGCATCAACTAAGTATTTCTCTTCATTAGTGATTTTATAGAGTAACACTGCTACTTGCAAAGGTTGACCTGAATTATAGGCATATTTTGGTTTAGAAACCACTATATTCCCTTTTTCATCTTCTTTACAATTATCCCAAAATAAATAATCTAAAGGGTCTTGTAAGCGTTTTAACAACCAATTATAATACGCTATACATTGATCTAAATATTTTTGCTCTTGTGTAGCTAGATAAATTTTAGCACTCAATACTGCACCTGGCGCAGTAGAACAAGTATGCTTTGCATCATGCCGCTCATCCCAATAAATACCACCTCCAGTATAATCATCCGTTCCAACTTGCAAATAATCCCAAACTAAAATAGCTCGATCTAAATATCCTCTAATATTAGTTTGTTTATATAAATCAATCATATCCAACCCAACCCAAGCATTATCATCGTATAGACGCTGATCTCCCGAACCAGGCCAAACAGCATAAGCCTTAGCTTTACCATCTGGTGAATTAATAAACTTTTCAATTTTATTAAAATATAAGTTGTCATAAACTAAGAGCTTATTTTTATAATCTACAGAAGCTTGTGTTGCTTCTCTTAAAGCTGTATAGCCAGAAAAAGCTGCACCATATCCCCAAATTAAAGCAGTGCCTTCCCAATACCCATCTCCTCTAGGATAACTTCCAGCCCATCCCCATGGAGTAACCCAAAATAACTTATTCATTGCATTAAAAAGCGTATCCGCTTTTCCAATAAAAATAGATTCAATATCTGTTTGATTTCCCTCATTATTTTCCCCCTCATCTTTTTGTAACGGAGTTCCTTCTGTTTTAACAGCAGCAGATCGCTTTCCAAATCGACTGATCGCAACTACAGATATTTTATATTTCCCATAACGAGGGACAGATAATAAATAAGATTCTAATTGACCTGGTTTAGTATCTATTATTATAGGATTTGGAGAATAACGAGAAGTATAATTTTCCATTTCATATGCAATCTCAACCTTACATAGTGTCTCACTACTTGGATTTATCCAACTCAGTTGAATTTCATTTAATTTATCAGTAGCATTAGCCTGAAGTCTAGAAATGGGACTAATTGTATCCGTTACTGGATTGAAGTTCACTTTTTCATCATCAGAACAAGCAATAGAACCAATCGCAAAAAATAATAACAGAAGAGAGTATAAATATTTATTCATTTTTTATTGAGTTTTTAATTAGTTTGGACACCCTTTAGTTATAAACCTAGATTTAGCTATCGTACTCTGATTATAGTTACCATCTTTAGCTTCAGCAATTGTCAAGGATGTCTCAAACTCACTATTACTAATATCATTAATACGATTAGTATCAATCCCTTCAGAAAAATTCCAAAAAGCAAATAAGCCTAAAGGACTATTCTCTGTCATGCTACACATATTATCTTTTATTTGTTGCTCGGTTCTCGCAACAGTCCAGACTCTAGCAAATGATACAGCTCCATTTAATGCTCTACGATTCGCACTTGTTGCACGCCCAATAACAAAACGTCCCCCATCATTACTACTTGTTAAGTCAATAGAACTATGAGTTTCCTCTGTTTTCGTGAATTTAATTGTCTCTAATTTGCCATTAATATACATTTTGTATTTTTCATCAACAGCAACTTTATCACAGTCCACAACAAAAGCTAGATTAAACCATTCATTCAAAGGTATTTCCGTTGTTGACTCCATCATTATTTTATCTTTTAATCCCGCAACAGCAAAGACATGAGGCGACTTATCAGGGTCATTTAATCCTCGTATTATTAAATTAGATTCTAAACCTAAAAAAGTCTGTAACCATGCCCAATTATATACTTTACAAGTCATTTCAAAGGTTACTTGCTTACACTCCTTAATCGAAGGGTCTAATCCTGCAATAGAAGAAAAGTCTGTATAACAAAAATAATCGGTTTGTAAATCCAAAGCATACTCAGGTGCATCTACTTTAACTTTTATAGGATTAGACTCTTTTCCCTTTGAATCCTTAAGAATAATAGTTGTTTCCCCATTCATACGCCCTTCAACCTTCACTTTTTTACCTTCAACATAAACTTTAGCAACTAAAGGATTGGCTACACTAGCCTCATAACCACCATTACCCGTCTTTATTATTATATCTTGAACTTCAAACAAGGTACTTAGATTAAATTCTGTAGATTCAACCACTAAGTCCTCTGTCTTTTTAACTGAGACATAAAGGATACTAGACATACCAGTTTTATCCGTAATCCTCATAGCACCTTTACCATTCGATAGCCCTAAGACTCTAAACTTTTTTGTTTCTTCTACATTCGATATATCAAATTTAAATATGTCCTTATCCTCATCTTTTAGATACTCAAACACATAACCAGAATTACCCGATACAATCTCAACCTCTTGTGATTCCTCCCCCAGTTCATCAACATTTAATTTCAAATTATTTGTTGAAAGATAAAGATCAACTATAACATTTACATCATTTGTTACATTCACATTTATAATTGCTGTTTGCTGATATTTATCTTTCACAACTACTATTGTATTGGCTTCAAACTCTTTAGATTTTGCAGTGATTGTTATCACTTCGTCAGTAATAGAAACTATTGCAACATTTTCATTAACTGACACTACATTATAATCACCATTACCCGTCAAAATATTAATTTTTGCAATACCTTCTTGATTTAAGGTTACTTCTGATTTATCAATTGTTAATTTTTCTGGATCGATTTCTTTATCATCGCTACAAGCAATAATAAATAACAACACACAAAACAATCCTATTATTTTTTTCATAGCTATTAGAATAAAGTTAAATTCTATAAATTTAGGTTCACATATTTAAACACAAACAAATATAATAAGGATTCAAACCTCTACCCATACGATTAAGACAGAATAAACATTTTGGCACAAGAGCATACACTTTTGGCAGAATCATCTATAAACGTGGTTTCTAGGCACAGTAAAAAATCTCAGATTAAGTTTTCCGACAAACTATAGATTAATTTAAAATCTTTATTTAACTCTAAAACAAACAAAGGCCACATAAAAAAGAGAGAATATCAATATTCATTTTAGATATAATTAGCCTCAAAGCATAAAAAATCCCCTTAAACAATTAAAAGTTTAAGGGGATTAAAAAACGAAATGAAAATTCTTATTTCACTGAGAACTTATAGATTGTATTATGTGTGTAAGTTTCTCCTGGATCTAATCTAGTAGTAGGAAAATTTGAGTGATTAGGGCTATCTGGAAACTTTTGTGTTTCAAGAGCAAGAGCTTCTCTATATTTTATAGCTTTACCATACTTCCCTTTTGATTTGCCATCAAAAAAGTTACCACTGTAAAACTGTATTCCTGGTTGATCAGTATATACCTCCATATATCTTCCGCATTTAGGTTCATATAGGGTAGCTACTAATTCTATACCGTCAGTCTCCTTATCTATAACCCAATTATGATCATACCCTAAACCATGTTTTAGCTGAATATCATCAGCATCAATTCGATCACCAATAACTGTGGATGTTCTAAAATCTAAAGGCGATCCATCAAGAGATGCTATCTCACCTGTAGGAATCAAAACACTGTCAACTGGTGTTGTATGACTTGCTTTAATACTTAATACATGATCTGTGATAGTTCCTGCTGCTTCTCCTTTTAAATTAAAGAAAGCATGATTCGATAAATTTAAGACTGTAGGTTTATCCGTTGTAGCTCTATAAGCTATCTTAAATTCATTCTCTGGAGTTACTGAATAATTCACATGAATAGTTACATTTCCAGGAAAACCATCCTCACCATCTTTAGCTACAATAGAAAAATCTATAGATTGATCTGTTGCATTATCTACATTCCATACCAACATATCTAATCCTTTCAATCCACCATGCAAAGTTTGACCGTTATTGTTAATGGGCAATTGATAGATTTCTCCATCAAGTTCGAATTGTCCTTTAGCAATTCTATTAGCATATCTACCAACTATAGAACCTAAAAAACGCTCTCCATTATTATATAGGTATCTATCAATGTTCTCATAACCTATTGCAACATCCGCATAATTACCCTCTTTATCAGGTGTCCAAATTGAAACTACACGCAATCCAAAATTTGTCACCTGAACTACTAACCCATTACCCGAATCTAACGTATATAAGGATGTGGGTTGTCCTTCATATTCTGTTTCAAAGGCACTCTTTTCTAATAATGCAAACTCTTGTTTTTGCTTTGTTTGACAAGAAACTAAAAGTAAAACAACTAAAGCATAAAATATTCTTTTCATTCTCTTAATTTATATTGTTAATTCAATTCTTCAACTATTATTTAATTGGATTTGCCTCCACACCATCAAATGTTATTACAACAGGCTTAATGTATCCTTCCTCATCAAAAAACATTTCATCAATACAAGTTTCTCTATTGTTTGCAGCAGTTTCCGTTAAAGGTCTTCTGTGATACACCATATACCAACGATCAGATTTCTCTTCATGGATAATAGAATGATGCCCTGCACTAGTAGCCACTTCAGGATTTTGCTCTAAAACAGTACCTATTCTATTAAATGGCCCCATTGGTCCATCTGCTATAGCATATGCAACAGAATAATCAGGATTACCCCAACCTCCTTCAGACCACATAAAGTAATATTTTCCATCTCGTATAAACATAAAAGGCCCTTCAGTATAGTTCTCTGGTGTTATATCTTTATAAATTTCACCATCTTCAAAAGGAACTAAACCTGTAAAGTTGTCATTTAATTTAACCACATTACACTTTCCCCATCCTCCATAATACATATAATACGATCCATCTGTATCTTTAAATACATATTGATCAATGGGTTGTGCACCATGAACTATTTTATCAATTAACGGTTTTCCTAGATAATCCTTATATGGTCCCTCAGGTTTATCAGCCACCCCTATACCAATACCACCCACTTCATCATTTGTCTTAATATCATTCCCAGCAAAAAACAAGAAGTATTTATCATCCTTCTTTAAAATAGCAGGAGCCCACATCGCCTTATGAATCCACTTAACTTCGTTTGTATCAATAATACGCTCATGCTTAGTCCAATTCACTAAGTCAGGTGAAGAAAAAGCATTTAAAAACACTTGATTCTCATAAACATCTGAATAGGTAGGATAAATCCAGTATGTATCATCGAATATAATACCCTCTGGATCAGCATACCATCCAGGAAACACAGGATTTCCTGACTTTGCTACAG
>JAAYSY010000073.1 GCA_012518235.1 Bacteroidales bacterium | reverse complement strand
TCGTAGCCAAGACTTTCTAATATTTCAATAGCTGCTTCTTCAAGTAAATCTTCTGTAAAATTTTCTAAAAGACTCAAAATTTATTCCCCCCTTCAAATTCAAATTAATTATTGTTGATGGGAACTCTGATTTCACCTGACATGAGTTTAGGAAGGAGTGAATCTCTAATTAATTTCAAATATTCGTTTTCATATAAAAGAACTTCTTTCTTCTTATATAATGTTTTTATTCTGTTATCGAAATCTTTTTGGAGATCGACAGGAGGCATACAAACAGTAAGGCTTCTGACCTTCGAAATATTTAGCATCTGCATTCCTGTTGATCCTGAAACTAATCCATCAAATATTTGAGTATATTTACTACTGCTCAACAAATGATACAAATAGGAATCAAAACTAGTCTCATGATCTGCTCTGATAATAGTAATATGTTGATCAATTACTACATTTTCTTCATCCTCAATAAAAAAATGTAATCTTCCTAGCGTTCCTTGTCCTAGAGAATTCAAAAGAATATCGTACTTTTTTACAAATTTATTCTGAGGAATTTCAATATCTTCCCTCAAAAACTTGTAATACTGTTTTTCAAGCACCTCTCCTTTGTTCACCTTTTGATTTAAATTCTTAAATCTACTTTTTTCAACATACTTACTTGTAAAACCTCTAGTGATTTCTCTACATACAGTTTCTAATTTGACTACTTCCCACCCCTTAGGAATCATCCCAAGCTCACTTTCAACCATTTCTCCACCACTGGACTTATATGGTTCTCCATCTTCATTGGGAAATTCGAAATCTACGAACCACTGTTTAAAAATTGCCTGTGCCATATTTTCCAGGGTTTTGTTAATCTGGTTGTTGACTTCAATTTTATCGTCCAGAGTTGAGAGGATGTGGGCGATGGCTTTTTGTTCATTTAAAGGTGGTATAGGTATTTTAAACTCTTTTACAACTTTTCCTGATACTTCTTTAAAAGTAGATCCACCCGCTATACTTTCAATTTCATTCTTCTTGTCTTTTAACATATAGTACAAAAACTCATTACTAGAATATCTTGTATCACATATAATATTTTTGAATCCCTGGTTTGTACACAACTCCTTTTTAGCAATTGCTATATATCCAATTGGTGCTCTTGAGCTAAACAAAACTGTACCTATTGGTAGTAGCTTTGCACTTGAATTCTTCAAACCTGCTTCAGTTATACTTCTTTCTCCTACTTCTATAAATCTTTCAGTAAAGCTTGATAAATCTTTTGGTGTTATCCAAGAAATGTTCCCATTCCAATAAGAATCTTCCTTAGTCTTAGGAGTTCCTCCACTTACAACCTCACCAATTTCTTGAATCATTTTTACATCCCATTCAACAGGCATTTTCCCAATCTCCGTATATTTAAAACTCATACCCAATCCCCCCTAGATTCTTTCTGATCTCATCCTCTAGCTTTCGGGACTTTGCAAAGAGTTCAGCCAACTCTGAAGTCATATTTTCCATTTTTTCATCGAATGGGATACCATCATCTTCAATATCTTCAATACCCACGT
>JAAYSY010000072.1 GCA_012518235.1 Bacteroidales bacterium | reverse complement strand
TGGTCAAATTTCCTGTTGCTGCTCTAGTGTATTTTTGACAATTTGCCATATTTCAACCCCCATCCCATATTAAAGTATGCTTCAAGTATAAATGGACTTGAACCATAAATCAATATGGTATAGCAAGTTATACCAAAATTCTTTGGTACTTGCCCTGCGGGGCTAAGAGCAGGGAGTTCCCCCTCGCTTCGCTCACCCCCGCCCCCTTTTTGGAAAAAGGTTGCACCCAAAAACTTCTTGTCTCCGACGGCACTTACCGTGGGTATGTCCCTCGCATGAAGCGAGGAACAGATCCCAGTGTAGTCAGCCTTGCTCCATCAAGGTAGTATTTCAAAAACGATAAACCGTGTTTTTTAAATCTCCACCTTGATTGCGCCTAAATTTCTCGACAATATTCGACAGTTGCAGAGGTGGAGATTTAAAAGTTTTCAGTGTTCTTCTGAAAAGTTTTAAATACTACCTTGCAACGATCAGCAACCTGTAATGCTTGCACCCGAGGGTGCGTTGTGGTTCTTTACAACGCTCCCTCTGGCTACGCCGAGTACCGCCGGAGGCAAAGAGTTTTAGGGGTTAAGACCCTTTTCCAAAAGGGGATTATGGGGTGAATGCTTGCAGAGGGGCAAAGCCCCTGTCTCTAAACTATGAGTATAATTTTAATTTAAAGATGCTGGCTAGATTAGGCTCTAAAGTACTTAGAATAGAGAAAAAAAAAAGGTGAAATTGATTAAGCCCTTATTATATATGGCTTTGTGGCGTTTTCTCTTGTAGTAATTTATGAGCACATTTGTAGTAATTTATGAGCACACTCGTACTAGTAATTTTACTACAAGTGTGCTACTATGTCTTTAAAGGAGGTAAATAATATGCCACTACAAAAGAAAACTAGTAATATCATTTATGAAGGAAAAGACGTATGGATAAACCAAAGAACAGGAGAAACGATAGAAGCTGACCAAGTAATAAAGAAAGTGCCTAGAAATGGTTTTGAGATTACATACTTAGCTTATTTTATGGATTTGTTTGATAAGCTTGGCGGGAAAAAATATGTTGTATTTAAATATATACTAAGTAATAAAAGTGCCGAAAACACCTTAATTACAACACATAGAGAACTAGCTAAGAGTTGTCAGGTAAGTGTAAAGACTGTAACAGAGACATTAAAACTACTTAGAGAAGCTGGATTGATTACACAAAGAACAGGAGCTATAATGCTACACCCACAACTTGCCCATAGGGGAAGCGATAAAAAAGAAGCTTACCTACTTCAAAAGTTTGTAGGATTTGATAGTTAAAACTGAATATAAAAGCATAAAAGGGTCGTGATCTGCTATGCAGCACAACCCTTTTATTTTATCTCTCCATGTCGAAAGACTTTGTTTTAATCTTAGGCTTAGGCTTTACAAATAATTCTTTCTCTGCTTGAGCCATAGCCTTAAATATTTCGGGTCTAGCCTTAAAAATATCTATCACCCTTTTAACCTGTCTGTTGGCTTCTTTAAGCCCTTTATTCAATTGCTGATTAATTCCCTTCACTTCTTTTAATTCGCTTTCTAAGGCCTTTATACGTTCCACTGAATACGATTTTCTCAGTTCCTTTACTTTCTTTTCTACTCCCTCACGTTGAGATTTTAAGGCACTGATTTCATTAGCACCAACGTGTTTAGCTTCCCACATTTCCTTGGGTACCGTTACATATTCTTGCCTATTGATTAATCCCTTTTTTGTAATCTCAGCATAATTAGGATACATCATGGAGATGTCACTATCCCTTTGAGATTGGTCTACATAGCACTTGTATGCCTCGTATTCGGCTTTTACAGGTATTATGCTATCTTCTATAAGCTTAACCTCTTCTTGAGCCTTAGAAACGATTTTAGAAGCTTCTTGCCTTATCTTAGATACTTCCTCTATGGCAGTCCCCCTCTTTAGTTCCTCTATGCTCTTATTGCCCTTTTTAGTGGCTTCATTTAGGACATTGACCTCATAGCCCATTTCACGTTCTAAATGCTTTCCTAGGTCCTTGTGGAAGCTTTGGAGGTCGCTTCTAGTGATTACCTCTTTGGCACTAACCTTTTCTATGCCCTTTTTCTTATCAATCGTCACAGGAACAAAAGCAAAGTGCATATGTGGGCTTTTCTCATCTAGGTGAACATGAGCTGATATAACGTTTTTTTTGCCATATCTATCCGCTAAAAAATTATAGGTATGCTTAAAAAAAGACTTTTCATCTGCTTGATCTAAATCTTTTGGAGCAGTTACAACCCAAGAACACATGACATTTACATCTTTTCGGTTTAAACATCTTACTTCACTACACCTTTTTCTGATAAATTCTATCTGATTTTGTTCTGGTGCTAAATTGTAATTCAGATGTGATTTTTCAGTATTTATATCTTGATTTCCAAACTTAATATAATCTCCGTTTATATCTTTAGCCCTCTCAAAATGCCTGGTCAAATTTCCTGTTGCTGCTCTAGTGTATTTTTGACAATTTGCCATATTTCAACCCCCATCCCATATTAAAGTATGCTTCAAGTATAAATGGACTTGAACCATAAATCAATATGGTATAGCAAG
>JAAYSY010000071.1 GCA_012518235.1 Bacteroidales bacterium | reverse complement strand
TGTAGTCAATCACTTTACTTTATCTTTGCATTACAATCAAGTCCATGTTTTTTTGGTCTCGTAGTTCAATGGATAGAATAGAAGTTTCCTAAACTTTAGATCCGGGTTCGATTCCCGGCGAGACTACTAAAAGATTAGGTTATCAATGATCAGCATAATAGGGGGATAATTTTTAATTTACCTATATCTTCTCAACCTATTTATCGATTCTCTTTAAGTATTATCCAATTCTAGTTTGTACTTGTTTTGCTTATCACAGAAGTATCTTTTTTCGATGATTCTATTTTGTTTTATCTAGATTGATGTTCGTTTAGTAAATAAAAAAACAAAAGGGGTGAAATTTTCCACCCCTTTTGCTTTTTTATTATTGTATTATTAGAATCTAATAATAGGATTTATGCATTATCTAATTCTTTATTTTTTTATCTCCTCTGTTTAGCATGTAAAATGCAATAGGAGAAGCTACAAATAATGATGATAAAGTACCAAAAATAACACCAAGTATCATTGCAAAGGAGAAACTACGAATAGAGTCGCCTCCTAAAGTAAAAATACACAATAGTACTAATAGTGTACTAAATGAAGTGTTAATAGTACGTGATAGCGTTGTATTTAGTGAAGAGTTAAACAACTCCTTATATCCACGTTTAGGATATAAATTAATATATTCTCTAACTCGGTCAAAAATAACGACTTTATCATTAATGGAGTAACCAATAGCTGTAAGAATAGCTCCAATAAATGTTTGATCAACTTCTAATGAAAATGGCATCCATCCCCAACAAAGCGCATAAACTCCAAGAATCATTAAAGTATCACCAATTAATGCAACAACAGAACCTACACTAAATGCTATGTTTCTAAATCGTATAAGTATATATAATCCAATAGCAAAAACAGCTAGGACTACAGACCAAATAGCTGCAATTTTAATATCCTCAGCAATACTAGGTCCAACTTTTTGTGAACTAACAATACTTCCACCAGTGTAGTTTTCTCTGTCAATAAATACATCTAAAGGGATATCATCAGTTAATAAAGGTTTGAGTGACTCATATAGGTAAGCTTCTATTTCTGAATCAATAGTATTGCTACTCTCTTCTATTCTATAGTTTGTACTAATGCGCACAGTACGTTTATCGGTACCAATGGCAAGAACACTAACGTTAGCTCCTTCGAACTTATCTAAGATTAAAGATCTAACCTCTTCTGGTTCAACAGGATTTACAAATTGTACTTGGAAGTTTCTACCACCTGTAAAATCAATACTTTGACTTAAACCTCTTATTGCTATTGCACTAATACAGATAATTAGTATGATTCCAGTAACTGATAACGCTTTTTTATTATTCTCTACGAAACGATAGGCTGGATTAACTAATATGTTTTTAGATATTGATGTAGTAAAAGTTAAGTTTTGGAACTTATCTTTTGCTAAAAAGTGTTCATAAACAATACGAGTTAAGAAAACTGCTGTAAAGAATGAGCAAATAATACCTATTATTAATGTAGTAGCAAAACCACGAATCGGTCCTGTACCAAACCAGAACAATATAATACCGGTTATGATAGATGTTAAGTTAGCATCAAAAATAGCGGAAAATGCATTAGAGTAACCATCGGATAATGATTTTTTAATTCCTTTTCCTGCTACTAACTCCTCTTTTATACGCTCATAAATTAACACGTTAGCATCTACAGCCATACCAAGGGCTAGCACAATACCTGCAATACCTGACATTGTTAATGCTGCTTGGAATGAAGCCAAAATACCTAGTGTAAAGAATAGATTTAATAACAGTGCACTATTAGCAATCATTCCTGGAATGACTCCATAAATAACACACATGAAAATCATTAATAAGACTAACGCAATAATAAATGAAATAATACCTGCATTAATAGATGCTTGTCCTAGTGAAGGACCAATAATATCTTCTTGTACAATGTGTGCAGGAGCAGGCATTTTTCCTGTTTTAAGTACGTTTGCCAAGTCTTTTGTTTGGTCTAAAGTAAAGTTACCTGTAATTTGTGAGCTACCGCCTGTAATTTCGTTCATTACATTAGGTGCTGAATATACGTAGTCATCAAGGACAATGGCAATTGATTTATTTATATTCTTTTTTGTTAATTGAGCCCAACGACGTGCACCATCCGAGTTCATTGTCATACTTACAGCAGGACGATTGTAATTATCAAAAGTATCACTAGCATCAGTTACAACATCTCCTTCTAATGGAGCTCTACCATCACGCTCTGTAGAACGAATAGCATATAACTCATAAATTTGCTCTTTTTTGTCAAATTCTGCAGCAGATACTCCCCATTTAAAGTTTAAATCTCTAGGAAATATTGCTTGTATTTCTTTCATTTGAAGATATCTGTTGATTTCAGCAGTATCTTTGTAATGAGCATATCCCGCAACAGCACCACCTTGTCCACCTGTATTAGGTTGTAATAGAGATAGTAATGGATGCTCTTTTTTAGCTCGTTCAATATCTTCTGCTGTAGTTGCTTTCGTCTCACCTTTTAAGGCGGCAGCTAAGCTATCTGCTACGCTTATAGTTTCTTTTTGAACTTCTGCCTGTTCTGTGGGTTCTTCAGTAGCTTCTTTTTCTTCTGTTGCAGGAGAGTTCGCAGCTAGTAACTGACGAAGTGTAGCATCAGCTGTTTGCAAAAAAGGAACAGATTCTCTAGGTGTATATGTTTCCCAAAATTCTAGGTTTGCAGAACCTTGTAATAACTTTCTAACACGTTCAGGTTCTTTAATACCTGGCAGTTCAATCATGATGCGTCCCAAGCTGCCTTCTAGTGTTTGAATATTAGGTTGTACTACACCAAAACGGTCTATACGAGTTCGGAGAACATTGTATGAGTTTCCGATAGCTGCCTTTACTTCTGCTCTTAACACTTTTTCAACTTCAGCATCTTCTGTTCGTTGATTAACTTTATCTTTTAGTTGTTGTGTAGCAAAAAGTTCTGCTAGCTTTTTTTTAGGAGCTAATCTTGCATATTCTTTAATAAATAAAGAAATAAAGTCTTCTTGACTCTTAGTAGCTAATTCAGCTGCTGAATCAACTGCTTCGTTGAAATCTTGATCAGATTTATGGTCTGCTAATGCTCTGATAACATCAGGCACAGAAACCTCAAGGATTACATTCATACCTCCTTTAAGGTCCAAACCTAAACTAATTTCATTTTCACGAACTTTTTTGAAGGTCGCTCCTAACCACACGGTCTCATTTGAGATGGAGTCTAAATACTCCTGCTCTAGAACGGGATCTCCATTAGCCACTTTTTTCGCCTTGCTCATGTAATGTTGAGAAACGAAGGTGAACGATAGGCAATAAAGAGATACTAGTGTTAGTAATACCGCAAAAACCTTTACAAATCCTTTGTTTTGCATGTTACTTTTGTTTTTATTCTTTGAATTTTTATTATAATGTTTGCATATTATGCGTACGAAGGTACAAATATAGCTTTTTTTTCATATCTTGATAGGATGGCCTGTCAAATTTTTGATGAGCTCCTTTGATTTTCTCCTATATCATACCTGGAATTAGAAGAAGTGATGTGTTTTTCATTCAACTAATCTGTACTAAATATTAAATTTGCACAAATCTATAACTCTTCTTTCTCAAAAACAATTGTAATGCTTTGTTTTCTTCTCTTTAGTTTAATGTTCTATCTTTTAGTTGATTTTCTGTATGTATATATCACAATATATATGCTTAAGGGATATCATGCTTATGACTAGGGCATGTTAACCGGATGCCCTAGTCATATACTCGGGATGCCCTAGACTGAAATATAGAGTCTGTTTTATAATTTATTTATCTGATATGTACTTTGAAAATGCTAAATTGAATTTTTATTTATTTATTTTTCTTTTTATTAGTTTTTTAAAAGGTTTTTCTCTTTTGAATACATATATTAGCTTTGAAATTATTAAATCCTAAGTCTATGAAACGATTACTCCTAGTATTTTTTGCTTTAGCATTTCATTTTGTTGTGTTTTCGCAAGAGGCACTCTGGCATACACAACAAATTAAGTCTCCGGAAGTGAATGAAAATAATAGTGTCACCTTTAGGTTTTATGCTCCTAATGCGGAGACTGTTCAGTTAACAGGTGATTTTTTACCAAGAATAAAAAAAGAAGTTCCTGGTTTTGGGACTCATGAATTACCTGGAGTTGTAGATCTGATTAAAAATGAGGATGGAGTTTGGAGTTATACCAGCTCAGTTTTAGCTGATGAGTTATACAGTTATTCTTTTATTGTTGATGGACTAACAGCTTTAGATCCTAATAATGTTTTTTTAGTTAGGGACGTTCGTTCTTTAACTAACTTGTTCTTAATTGATGGACCTCAATCTAAATTATATAGAGTAAATAATGTAGCTCATGGTAGCGTAATTAAACAATGGTATTATAGTGATAGGTTACAATTGAATCGGCGTTTAACAGTATACACCCCTCCTGGTTATAATCAAAGTAATTATGATTATCCTGTACTTTATTTATTACATGGTATGGGGGGCGACGAAGAAGCATGGATGACTTTAGGTCGAGCTTCTCAAATATTGGATAACCTAATAGCAGAAGGTAAAGCTGAACCCATGCTTGTTGTAATGCCTAATGGTAATGTGTCTCAAGAAGCTGCCCCTGGAGAGTCGTCTCTTGGTTTTAGTCAGCCTAATACGAATTTACCTAAGACAATGGAAGGAAGCATGGAGGAGAGTTTTCTAGATATTGTTACGTTTATTGAAAATAATTACAGAGTAAAAAAAGAGAAGAAAAGTCGAGCTATAGCAGGATTGTCTATGGGTGGATTTCATTCACTACATATTTCAAAGGAATATCCTGATATGTTTAACTATGTGGGATTATTTTCGGCTGCGATATTTCCTCGAGAAGGAGCCAATTCACCAGTCTATAGTAATATTGAGGAAAAACTGAAGGTGCAATTTGATTCTAATCCAAGTGTTTATTGGATTGCAATAGGTAAAACCGATTTCTTATATGAAGCGAATAAAAACTACAGATCTTATTTAGATGAAAAGAAATACTCATACACCTATTATGAATCAGAAGGAGGTCACACATGGCGCAATTGGCGTATTTATTTATCTAAGTTTATTCCTATGTTATTTAAGTAAATGAAAATGAAACGAAAACTCTCTTTTTTAATTATAGTTCTTATAACTTTAAATTTAAAGGCTCAAGATTTTGTAATAAATCATGGTCCCTATTTAACCAATATGACTCACGATGGAGTCACTATTGTTTGGACTACCAATAAACCAGCTTTGTCGTGGGTTGAAATAGCTCCTAATGAAGATGACTCTTTTTATAAAGAAGAACGTAGTGCTTATTATGATGAATTACATGGTAGAAGGTTTACTCATAAGACTCTTCATAGTATAAGAGTTGATAATTTAGAGCCTAATGAGAGTTATAGGTATCGTATCTTTTCTAAAGAAGTTATAGATGGTGAATCAGAAAAAAACACCCTTTATGGAAAAACTGTGGCTAGTGATGTTTTTAGTAAACAACCTTATTTATTTACTACGCATTCAGTTCATGATGACTCCGTCTCGTTTTTAATGTTTAACGATATTCATGGGCAAAGTTCCGTGATAAGAAATATATGCAAAGATGCTGATTTTCAGCGTTTAGATTTTGTGTTGTTTAATGGGGATATGTCTAATAGAATAACTTCAGAAAAACAATTATTTGACGATTATATTGATGTTTCTGTTGAGTGTTTTGCTAAAGAAACACCCATTCTTTTTGCTAGAGGAAATCATGAAACAAGAGGCAACTATTCGTATAAGCTAATGAGTTATTTTCCTACAGAAACTGGAAGCTTTTATTATGTTCAATATATCGGGAATGTAGCTTTTCTTGTATTAGATGGAGGTGAAGATAAACCTGACTCTGACATTGAATATAGTGGTACAGCTGACTATGATTCATATAGAACGAAACAGGCAGAATGGATCAGTGAAGTTATAAATACGGAACAATTTAAAAAGGCAAGAGCTCGTATTGTAGTTTTGCATGTACCTCCAATGAAAGGTTCTTGGCATGGCAATGTAGATTTACAGAAGAAGTTTATGCCTTTGTTAAACAAAGCAAATATTGATTTAATGCTAAGTGGCCATATTCACTCTTACTTTTTTTCTCCTGCAAGTGATAACGTGAATTTTCCTACTCTTGTAAATGATAATAAGAGTGGAGTGTTTTGTGATATATTAGATGACAAAAT
>JAAYSY010000012.1 GCA_012518235.1 Bacteroidales bacterium | reverse complement strand
GTAAAAGATAATAAAATGATAATGATAAAATGAGCATGTAAAATTCGTTAATTTTTCACCTTTAATTATTAAAATGGTAAAGGGTCATTTCCCTTTCTATATATTTCGTCATAAGAGCTTGGAACTGTATAATGTGAGCCTGCACCAACGCCCTCTTGCTGACCATCCATTGTGTTCATTTTAGAACTAATAGGACCATCTTCGGCTACATTAGAAATGCGATCATCATCCAAATTCTTAAATTTAGCCAACTCTCCTGTAAAACGTAATAAGATATTACCTGTTGCACCATTACGATGTTTAGCTATAATAAACTCTGCTAACCCTCGTAAATCACGTCCTTTTTCATCTTCATATATTTTATAATATTCAGGTCTATGAATAAAACAAACAATATCTGCATCTTGCTCAATAGCACCCGACTCACGTAAGTCACTTAACTGTGGGCGTTTACCATCAATACCATCTCTATTTTCAACACCACGGTTTAACTGTGACAGTGCAATAATTGGAATATTTAACTCTTTAGCTAATCCCTTCAATGAACGTGAAATAGTACTCACCTCTTCTTGGCGACTACTAAACGACATACCACTAGCATTCATAAGCTGAAGGTAGTCAATAATAATAACCTCAACTTTATGCTCTCTTACCAATCTTCGAGCTTTTGTTCTTAACTCAAAAACAGAAAGTGAGGGAGTATCATCTACATACAACGGGGCACTTATTAAGTCATTTAATTTATAATCTAATTGTTGCCACTCGTATGGTGCTAGTTGCCCACTCTTTATTTTGTCTCCTGGTATCTCACAAACATTTGAAATTAGACGATTTACTAATTGCACATTACTCATCTCAAGAGAAAAAAGAGCTACTGACTTTCTAAAATCCACAGCTATATTTCGAGCCATAGATAATACAAATGCAGTTTTTCCCATTGCAGGTCGTGCTGCTATAATAACTAAATCAGACTTTTGCCAACCTGATGTAATTCTATCTAATTGACTAAATCCACTTTCTAATCCGCTTAATCCATCAGTTCGCGAAGCCGCTTTCTTAAGTAACTCATATGCATCTTTAATTACAGGGTCAATTTGAGTGTAATCTTTCTTCATATTTCGTTGTGAAAGCTCAAATAAATTACCCTCAGCTTCTTGCATCAAATCATCCACATCCATCGTTTCATCGAATGCTTTGGTCTGAATATTGCTTGAGAAACTAATTAATTCTCTTGCCAAATATTTTTGTGCTATAATGCGAGCGTGATATTCTATATGAGCCGATGAAGCCACTTTACTACTTAACTGTGTAATATAAAAAGGACCTCCTACCTCTTCTAAATTACCTTGCTTAGCCAATTGATCTTTAACGGTTAAAATATCAACAGGACGCTGATTCATAGCTAATTCAGCTATTGCCTCATAAATCAATTGATGCTTATGCTCATAAAATGATTCAGGACGTAAAATCTCACACACCAAAGAATAAGCATCTTTTTCAATCATTAATGCTCCTAATACAGCTTCTTCAAGATCTACTGCTTGAGGCTGAATCTTTCCATATTCATTGGTCTCTTGAGTTTTACTCCTTCTGTTATTATTGTATGGTTTTCGTTTTTGTATAGCCATTCTTTTTGAATCCTCCTTTAAAATCCGAAACAAAGATAAAACACTCTCACGACATTCCATAAATTCGTATGAGGTCTTTTAAATATATTATAAACATTGGAATATGCTCACTACTTTACAACTTTTATTAAATTAATCCCTTAATATTATATCATATTGATATCCTCTTTTACAACTTATCTTGTCCATCTCTATAAAAAGTATAATTGGTGTTATTTATAAAGTACCTTTTCACCATCCTAAAATCAAAAGAACAAGATAAAGTAAAATTGATTCATAAAAGAAATAAAAACAGCCATCATTTTTCTATCTTTGTTGTTATTCATTAGATTACACTAAACATTTTTTAATATGAGAGACTTCATAAAATACACTTTAGCTACGATTACAGGAATTATTCTAGCTAGCTTCTTATTGTTCTTTTTAAGCACTATTGTTTTCTTTGGCTTGGTATCATCAACCGAGACAGAAGTAGTTATCCGTGATAATTCTGTTTTACGACTCAAACTGAATGGTGAACTTAAAGACCGTGTGTTATCAGATGATACGTTTTCTTTTCTTTTAGGCAAAGATCAAATAAACTACGGACTAGAAGATATTCTTGATGCTATCAATAAAGCTACAACTAATGAGCAAATCAAAGGAATTTATATTGAAGCAGGAAATTTATCTACTTCATATAGCTCTCTTTGGGAGATTAGAGAGGCTTTAAGCAAGTTTAAAGAAGCAGGTAAATTCATCATTTCATATGCAGATCACTATACTCAAGGTTTATATTATTTAGCAAGTGTATCAAATAAGGTGATACTCAATCCTCAAGGAATGATTTTTTGGGCTGGTCTTTCATCTAACCCCATCTATTTTAAAGATTTACTAAGTAAGATAGGTGTCGAAATGCAAGTTTTCAAGGTAGGAACCTATAAGTCAGCTGTAGAGCCTTACATTTCAAATGAAATGAGTAATGAAAACAAAGAGCAACTAACAGCTCTTTTAGATAATACATGGAAGAATGTTTTAACCTCTGTGTCTGAAGATAGAAAGATTAGTGTTGACTCTCTTAATTATTTAGCCGATCAAATGCTTATGTTTCAACCTACTGAAACACTACTTACAAACCATGTAGTAGATACACTTCTATATAAAACAGAGGTTGAAGCCCTTATTAATAGTCATCTTGGGGTAGATACGGATAAAAAAATGAATTATGTTAGTGTAAACGACATGGCTAAATTCAAACAGAAAACCCCTAAAGATAGAAGTGGCAATCTGTTAGCTGTTTATTATGCTTCTGGAGAAATTATAGATGAAGCTCCTGCCTATTCTATGCAAGCCTCTGATTACATCATAGGTAATAAAATGGTAAAGGAATTAAAGAAAATAGAAGAAGACAAACACATTAAAGCTGTTGTTCTTCGTGTAAATTCCCCTGGAGGAAGTGCCTATGCTTCTGAGCAAATTTGGAAAGCTGTAAAGGACCTCAAAAAGAAAAAACCTGTGATTGTATCTATGGGAGATTATGCGGCATCTGGTGGTTACTATATTTCAAGTGCTGCCGATACAATTTTAGCTACTCCAACTACTCTTACAGGATCGATAGGAATCTTTGGCATGTATCCCAACACCAAAGAAATCACACAAAAAATAGGTATACATATTGGCTCTGTTAAAACAAACCAGTTTTCAGACTTTGGAGTAATAGGTAGAGGTCTTGATAAGGAGGAACAAGCCTTAATGCAAGCTCATGTTAATCGTGGTTATGACTTATTTTTAGCTCGTTGTGCAGAAGGAAGAAAAACAACACCAAATGAAATACATAAAGTTGCTGAAGGAAGAGTTTGGACTGGAGAAATGGCTAAAGAATTAAACTTGGTGGATAACTTAGGAGGATTAGAGGCAGCCATTCAATTAGCTGCTGAAAAAGCTGAGATCGACGCCTACACTTTGATGTCCTATCCAGAAAAAGAAAGTCTTTTAACCACCCTCTTAAAGAGTAGTAATTCTTCTGTAATTAAAGCTATAATTAAGCAAGAACCTTTATTTCAAATTTATAATCCTATTCACTTGATTAATCATTTAAAAAGTGGCAATTTACTGCAAGCAAGATTACCCTTAGAGTTAAACATCAAATAACCTATAATTATTAAATGAGAGAAAAAACTTTCAAATTTAAAAACTGGCTACTCCCCTTTTCATTCTTATATGGATTAGGTGTGAGAATCAGAAATAAGTTTTTTGATTGGGGAATTTATAAGTCCACCCAGTTTCCTATACCAATTATCTGTGTAGGAAACTTGGCCGTTGGAGGAACTGGAAAAACTCCTCATACCGAATATTTAATTAATTTACTGAAAGAAGATTATAATGTAGCTGTATTAAGTCGTGGATACAAGAGGAAAACAAAAGGTTATATAGAAGCAACCGAACGAAGTACCCCCTTAGCTATTGGCGATGAACCTTGCCAAATAAAGAATAAATTTCCCGATGTTACCGTGGCTGTTGATAGAGATAGGTGCCATGGTATTAAACAGCTCATAAAAAAAACAAATCCTACAATAGATGTTATTATTTTAGATGATGCCTTTCAACACAGAAGAGTAAAGCCAGGATTGAGTATTTTACTGACAGATTACAATCGACTTTTTACTGAGGATAAGCTACTTCCTGCTGGACAACTCCGTGAACCAACAAAAGGTAAAGATAGAGCACAAATTGTAATGGTTACAAAGTGTCCCAAGGATATCAAGCCAATTGACTTTAATATTCTATCAAAACATTTAGAGTTATACCCTTTTCAAGATTTGTTTTTCAGTTCATTAAAATATGGAGATTTAACTCCTGTTTTTTCCTCCGCAACCACAGCAAAACGACCACTCTCTTCTATACAAAAAGACGAAGAGATACTTTTAGTTACAGGCATTGCAAATCCTACAAGCTTACATGAAAAACTAGCTCATTATAATTCAAATATTACGACATTAGAATTTAGAGACCATCACAACTTCAAAATAAGTGATATAGAGAATATCAAAAATCAATTCAACACACTAAAAGGTAAAAATAAAATCATTATAACAACAGAAAAAGATGCTATACGATTGAAAAACATAGCTGAAATACCTGATGATATAAAGAACAATCTATACGCATTACCCGTTAAGATTAGTATATTACAACAACAAAATTATAAATTCACTAAAAAAATATTCAATTATGTTAGAGAAAATCAAAGAAACCGCTAAGTACCTTAAAGGGGAAATGAAAACTAATCCAAAAACTGCTATTATACTAGGTACTGGATTAGGTAGTTTAGTTACTGAGATTCAAGACAAATACGAAATAGAATATACTCAAATACCTAATTTTCCTTTATCTACGGTAGAAGGACATAGTGGAAAATTAATTTTTGGTAAGCTTGGAGGTAAAGACATCTTAGCTATGCAAGGTCGTTTCCACTATTACGAAGGATATGACATGCAAGAGGTAACCTTCCCTATTCGTGTAATGAAAGAATTGGGTATTGAAACTTTATTTGTATCAAACGCTAGTGGTGGTATGCATCCTGATTTTGAGATTGGTGATTTAATGATTATTACCGACCATATTAACATGTTCCCAGAACATCCTTTAAGGGGCAAAAACATTTATGGAGATCGCTTCCCAGATATGAGTCAAGCTTATGATAGAGAACTAATAAACAAAGCGCTTGAAATAGCTAAAGAAAAAGGCATTAAAGTACAACAAGGAGTTTATTTAGGAACACAAGGACCTACGTTTGAAACTCCAGCCGAATATAAAATGTTCCGCATCATGGGTGGTGATACAGTAGGAATGTCAACTGTACCTGAAGTTATTGTTGCTAACCATGCTGGAATTAAAGTTTTTGGTATTTCTGTAATAACAGATTTAGGAGTTGAAGGTAAAATTGTTGAAATTTCGCATGAGGAAGTTCAAGTTGCTGCAGATAAAGCACAACCCAAAATGACAGCCATTATGCAAGAACTTATTAAACGTTCGTAATAAATAAATGAGTACAGAAATAGCATCTCTTGGAGAATTTGGGCTAATTGATCGCCTAACTAAAGATATAAAATTACAAAATCAATCAAGCAAATATGGTATAGGAGATGATGCAGCTGTGCTCTCCTACCCTGATAAAGAGGTACTGGTTGCTACAGATATTCTAATGGAGGGTGTACACTTTGATTTAGTGTACACCCCTTTAATGCATCTAGGCTATAAATCTGCTATTGTTAACTTTTCCGATATCTATGCAATGAATGGGAAACCTAAACAGATTACTGTTTCTATTGCATTAGGAAAGCGTTTTCAAGTAGAAGATATTGAAGCTTTTTACGAAGGTGTTAAAATAGCTTGTAAAGAACATCAGGTGGATATTATTGGTGGAGACACTACTTCTTCTTTTACTGGATTAGCCATTAGCATTACATGCATTGGAGAAGCTAAAAAAGAAGACATCGTTTATCGAACTGGAGCTAAAAATACAGACCTTATTTGTGTTAGTGGTAATTTGGGTGCTGCCTATATGGGACTACAACTTCTTGAAAGAGAAAAAGAAGTATTCAAAGGGTCTAAAAATCCACAACCTGATTTTGCGGGTAAAGAATATATATTAGAAAGACAATTACGCCCTAGAGCTAGAAAGGATATTATTGAGGCTTTAGAAAAAGCTAAAATAAAACCTACTTCAATGATGGACGTATCCGATGGTTTAAGTTCTGAATTAATGCATATATGCACCCAAAGTAACGTGGGATGTAGAGTTTTTGAAGAGAACCTACCTATTGATTATCAAACAGCATTGATGGCTGAAGAATTCAATATGAATGTTACTACATGTGCCATGAATGGTGGTGAAGACTATGAGCTTCTTTTTACCGTTCCCATTTCAGATCATGAAAAAATAATTCAAATTGAAGATATTCGACTCATTGGTCATATTACAGAAGCTAAACTGAATACTATTTTAGTTACTCGTGATAATCAAGAAATGGAACTTAAAGCTCAAGGATGGAATCCCTTGAAAAACAATAAAGATACAGAATAATAATTCTCGTAATTAAAAACAACTTATGTTAAAGTTGCATCCCTTAAATGAGGTTGTAACTTAACATAAGTTGTTTATTTACAACCATACTTACCTAAGTAATATACTATAAAACAGACTCTTATAAATCAATTCATATAAAAGAACTAATTATAGATAATACTTTTATTAAATTATATTTGTTGACACAAATAATTTAATTACCTTTGCAAAGCAAAACAACAATAAGAGGGTGCCATAGCTCAGTTGGTAGAGCAAAGGACTGAAAATCCTTGTGTCCCTAGTTCGATTCTTGGTGGCACCACTTAAACAGAAAGGTCCTGAAACAAATTTGTTTCAGGACCTTTCTGTTTTTACTTAAATAACATCCGTCATTAGGCCGCCATATTCT
>JAAYSY010000070.1 GCA_012518235.1 Bacteroidales bacterium | reverse complement strand
GAGTATTTTTCAAAATGGCTTTACTTTGTACCTTATATGCAATCAGTAGAAGATGAAAAAGAGTTTCTAAAAGATACTTTATCAGTTCCTTATGCTAGCCGTGATATTGTATTTGTTATAGAATATGAGGGTGTTTTTAGTGGATTGATTGGTTTTGTAAATACAAATCGTCAAAGCAATAAAACTGAGATAGGATATTGGTTGCTTCCTGAACATCAAGGAAAAGGGACTATTACTAAAGCTGTAAAACACTTGACGCACTGGGCATTTACTGAGTGGGGAATGAATAGGGTAAAAATACAATGTGCTGTTGGAAATGAGGAGAGTAATAAAGTACCGCAACGTTTAGGATTTACTAAAGAAGGTATAGAACGAGAGGGTCAATACTTACCTTCTGGAGAATATGTAGATCTTTGTTTTTATAGTTTACTGAAAAGAGAAATGATTAAATAATGAAATAGAAGGAAGGCCATTTTGTGATATATTGCTTGTGGCTTCATTTTGTAAATTCATTGTAGATGATAAATGTTATAAAAGAGAGGGATTTATAAGAATCTCTCTCTTTGTTTTATAAGGCTGCTCTTACACGACTTAACGTTTCAGGTGTCATCAAAAGATAAGATGCTATTTGTGAAAGAGCCGCTCTTTTAATCACTTCGGGATGTTCTTCTAATAATATTTCGTAACGCTTTTGTGCGGTTTCAAAACGCCATGAATCGGCTTTGATTTGTGAAGTAATTAAGGAGTATTCAATGATTTTTCGATAGAATAAATTTACTCCCCATGATTTTTTAGATAGCGACATAAATAAGTCATAAGGCAAGTAGTAACAGATAGTATCTTCAATAGCTTCTACTATAAGATGAGAAGGTTCTTCTTTAAATAAACTCTCAATACAAATAAGAATGCATCCTTCGTAAGAGAAGTGTTCAGTAACATCTCTTTTATTTTTGTAGTAAAATTGACGAAGCATTCCTTTACCTACAAAAACGATATTGCTGCTAATATCTCCTTCTTTAAGTAGAATATCTCCTTTTTTATAAGTTTTACGAACTAATAATTCTTCTATTCGTAACCTATCTTCATAATTCATCTTTGGAAACCTCGACTTAACGACAGCATCCATTGTATCTTTTAATAATATATCCATAATTATTGCCCACTTAATATAGGCTAGTATCTAATAAGTTCGAGTAATATTGATTTATCGAACTCGAACATGAAAAAGAGTGTTAAACTTTAACGAGTGACTGCTTTAACACCTTTAACACCTTCTATTTTTTTAATTAAAGCATTGAGTTTACTTTTATTACTAATCATAATAGTTATCATACCTGAAAAAAGCCCATCATTTGAGTCTATTCGGATAGATCGTAAAGTAGCATCCTCCTCTTTTGAAATTATAGAAGTGATATTAGTCACAATACCAATGTCATCATGGCCAACCACACGTAGGGTAATAGGATAGTGCTTACCCACCGATTTTCCTGCCCATCGGGCTTTTACAAATCGATAACCAAATCTTTTTCTCATATGTTTAGCATTGGGACAATCCATTCGGTGGATTTTAACACCACCATAGACTGATACAAAGCCAAAGATTTTATCTCCATAAATAGGATTACAACATTTGGCAAGACTGTAATCTAATCCTTTTAAGTCTTTGTCAATCACTAACTCATCCTCATCTGGTTGTTGTGAACCAATTTGTTTTTGCAAATTATATCCTTCTGCACTGCGGTAAGTAATATCCGCATGGGGATCATTTTCACGTTTTAACTCTTCTGCGTAACGTTCAATAACAACATTGATGTCTAATGTGTTATCTGCTATTTTTTGATAAAACTCAGTAATTGTTTTGAATCCCGACTTTCTTACCAAGCGATTCATTACAGGTTCATCATACTCAAGCTTTCTGTTTTTTAATTTTCGCTCTAATGTTTCTTTAGCATAATTATATTGTTTAGCCTCAATTTCTTTAAGAGCTTGTCTAATTTTTGAGCGAGCTTTAGATGTGGTAACAATGGTGAGCCAATCTAATTTAGGCGTTTGAGTACTTGAAGTAATAATTTCTACTTGGTCTCCATTTTTGAGTACTTGTTTTAATTGTGCATGCTTGCCATTAACCCTAGCACCTACACATTGTGCTCCCACATTAGTATGTATTTGAAAAGCGAAATCTAGAACGGTTGATCCTTTGCGAAGCTTAAATAAATCCCCTTTGGGCGTAAATACAAAAACCTCGTCTTCATATAAATCCATTTTGAACTGATCCATGACTTCTAGAGAGTCGCTTTCTTGACTTTCTAAAGCCTCACGCACAGAGTTAAGCCAATCATCTAATCCTGATTCTCCTTTAACTCCTTTATATCTCCAGTGTGCCGCAAGTCCACGTTCTGCAATAGCATCCATGCGTTCCGTTCTGATTTGAACTTCTACCCAACGACCTTCTGGACCCATAACTGTTATGTGTAAGGATTCATACCCGTTACTCTTAGGAATAGAAAGCCAATCACGTAAACGATTAGGATTAGGTTGATACATATCTGTAACAATAGAATACACTTGCCAACACTCTTGTTTTTCCTTGTCTGGTTCAGAGTCTAAAATAATTCGAATAGCAAAAAGATCATAAATATTTTCAAAGGGAGTTTCTTGTCGTTGAATTTTATTCCAAATAGAGTGTATTGACTTTGTTCGCCCCTTAATTTCAAATTTAAATCCAGCCTTTTCTAAATTTTCTTTTATTGGAGCAATAAAAGAAGCAATGTATCGATCTCGTGAAGCTTTAGTTTGGTTAAGTTTATCTCTTATGTCATAATAGGTTTTAGTGTCTAAGTATTTAAGCGATAAGTCCTCAAGTTCCGATTTAAGCGAGTATAGTCCCAGTTTATGAGCTAAAGGAGCATAAAGATAAGCCGCTTCTTGTGCAACTTGTGTTCGATCTTCAATGTTGGGAGTGTCTCGAATATTTCTCATTATGTTTACTCTATCAGCTATCATAACGAGTATTACACGCATATCTTCAGCAAAAGATAGTAGTAGGTTTCTAAAGTTTTCTGATTCTACTGCAGCACTTTTTTTGTATATTTTATTTGTCTTAACTAATCCCTTGATAATAGTAGCAACTTCTTCTCCATAATTAGTTTTTACTTGCTCCATTGATAGTAGCCCATATTTCACTACTTCATGCAACATAATACTAATTAAACAACTACCTTTCATACCTATTTCTTTTGAAACAATAACCGCTGTTCTCAAATTTCGTATGATAGGATTCATATTGAAGTTATTTCGCCCCAATTTGTTAGATTGAATTGCTTGAGTTAGATGTAACTTTAATTTATCTATTGTCTCTTCATCAATGCTATTATCAATAGAATTGAGCAATTTTCTATATAGTGAAAGCAAGTCGAGTCTTTCATCAGGTGTAAAAAATGGAAGTTCTTGCATAATACACAGGGTTATATTTATTACCTAATGTAAAATTAAGTCTTTTTTATTGTGATATAGAAATAAAGAGATGCTTTTTTATATAAGATATATATCTTTAGATAATCTTTTATCTGAAGTGTTATGATTGTTAAGATGTTAGAAAAATCTACTTGTTTGTCTGTTTTCTTCTTACTTGCTATGTTTTTTAGCTTGTAAAAGTCAGTTTTTCTTCTTTACGACCGAAAAACTTATTAACTTTGTGTGTCTTTTTAGAAATTAAATAAATACATAATAATATGAATATCTCTTATAATTGGCTAAAAGAGTATGTTGATTTTTCTTTATCACCTGATGAACTTGCAAAACATTTAACAGCTGCAGGTTTAGAGGTGGAAGGAGTTGAAAAAGTAGAATCTATTAAAGGAGGACTTGAAGGTTTAGTGATTGGTGAAGTCCTCACTTGTGAAAAACATACCAATTCAGATCACCTACACATTACAACTGTAAATATTAGTGAGGAAAAGCCATTAAAGATAGTTTGTGGTGCACCTAATATCGCAGCAGGTCAAAAGGTTATTGTCGCAACTGTAGGAAGCAAATTATACGATGGTGAGGAAGAATTTGAAATAAGAAAAGCTAAAATTCGTGGTGAGGAATCTTTTGGAATGATTTGCTCGGAAACAGAAATAGGCGTAGGAGAAAGCAATGAAGGCATCATTGTTCTTCCACCAGAGGCTCAGGTTGGGATGGCTGCAAAAGAGTATTATAATGTAGAGGAAGATTTTGTTCTTGAAATAGATATTACTCCTAATCGTGCAGATGCATGTTCTCATTATGGTGTGGCAAGAGATATTTTTGCTATTCTTACTCAGATGGGAGAACAACCTACACTTAAGAAGCCTTCTGTAGAGCAATTTAAGGTTGATAACACCGATTTAGATATTCCTGTTATTGTAGAAAACACAGAAGCTTGTCCTAGTTATACTGGGGTTACGCTAAAAGGAGTAACTGTTAAAGAAAGTCCTGCTTGGTTAAAAAATAAATTGACTTTTATAGGTTTGCGTCCTATTAATAATGTAGTAGATGTAACTAATTATATTGTACATGCTTTTGGGCAACCTTTACATTGTTTCGATGCAGATAAAATAAAAGGTAGTAAGGTCATTGTTAAAACAATGCCAGAGGGTACACCATTTACAACTCTTGATGAAGTAGAGCGTAAGTTATCAGAAAGAGATTTGATGATTTGCAATGAAAAGGAACCCATGTGTATAGCTGGAGTTTTTGGTGGTGAAGATTCTGGAGCAACTGAAGAAACAACGAATGTATTTATTGAGAGTGCTTATTTTCATCCTACATGGGTGCGTAAATCGGCTCGACGTCACGGGTTGAATACTGATGCTTCGTTCCGTTTTGAACGAGGTATCGATCCAAACAATGTGGTATATTGTCTAAAACTTGCTGCTTTAATGATTAAAGAGTTAGCAGGAGGAACAATTTCTTCAGAAATAAAAGAGGTGACTTCTAAAAAGTTTGAAGACTTCAAGGTAACTTTAAATTTACCCAAAATGAATGCTTTGATAGGTCAAGAAATACCTCTTAATAGCATCAAAAGTATTGTTACTAGTTTGGAAATGAAGATAG
>JAAYSY010000069.1 GCA_012518235.1 Bacteroidales bacterium | reverse complement strand
TGGAGTGCTTTAGATCTTATAGTCATCCTAGAGAATCATATGAGGATCATTCACAATTTCTAAAGAAGTCTCGATATGCTTCTCTTTTTCTTTTAAAACCCACAGATTATAAGGGGTGGGCAAGAGGGTTAAAGAAAGCAGGCTATGCGACTGATCCCTCCTATGCTAATCGATTAATTACTATTATTGAGGATTATGAATTATATAAGTATGATGTACAAAAAGGATATAATCGAGGTGCTTCAATAGCAGTTCCAACTTACTCACATCAGGTGTTTTTGTCGAATGACTTAGCCTATATCATTGCAAGAGATGGTGATACATTTAAGAGTTTGGGTAAGGAGTTTGATATCCGATGGAAACGGTTAGTTAAATACAACGATTTACATAAAGAGTATACCATAACAGCGGGAGATATTATCTATTTAGGGAAGAAGAAAGCGAAGGCAAATAAAAAATATCCTTATTATGTTGTTCGTGATGGGGATTCAATGCACAGCATATCTCAAAAATTCGGAGTTCGTATGAAGAACTTATATAAAATGAACCGAAAGGATGAGGAATATGTACCTGAAGTTGGGCATAGTCTGCGTTTAAGATAAGATGAATTGTTAGTGACGCAACTGTTGCACACGATAAAAAAGTATACTACTTAATTGTATCGACTTTGCAGACAAATAATTAATAGATAAGGGGGTGAAATTTCACCCCCTTATCTATTGGTTTCAGTTTAAATCTACTCTTCTACTTCGATTGTTTTTGAACTATATAATCGAATAAATTATTTAATGTTTTTGTATATAGCATTTCATCTTGACTTATCCCCTTATCTTCATAATAGAAGACTTTCGAGTCCGATCCGCTGTAATACTGAGTTTCTAAATAAATGGAGAGTGTGATTTTACTAGTATTAGATGAAACTGGTCGAATCAAAAAATTATAAGTTTCTTTATCTCCATTTTTGAAAGAAAAAACCTTATTTATGGGAGTGAATTTTTTAGCTTGAATAAATCCTGCATTTTGATCGATAGATAGAATAAAATAATCCATGCTAAATAAATAGTCTATGCATTGGTTAAAAACCTCAGTGTTATTTTTTTCTACTTCTATAGTTCTATAAGTTTTTTCATTCGATGTCTGTTGTTGTGCAAAGGTTGCTTTTGTTTGAAGTAATAATACCACAACAAGAAGTAGCAAGTTAAGAGTCTTTTTCATAATGAGTTGTTTTTTATTGTAGAGTTAAAGATACGATTATTATCAGTGTATAATACTTAGAGATTAATTAAAACCTTCAATATTTAAAACTTACTTTTGCATAACTAAAATATAGAATATGATAATAGATAGTTTAACGAACGGAGAACACTATTTTACCTTAAACCCATTGTTTTCTAAAGCTTTTAATTACTTGAACAGTGTTAACTTAGAAAGCTTAGAGGTAGGTAGAATTGAACTACAAGCTGATGATTTATATGTTATAGTTAGTGATAGCTCCTTAAAAAAACAAGAGAAGGCTAAGTTAGAGGTTCATAACGACTATATTGATATACAAATACCCTTATCAAAACCAGAAGTCTTTGGGTGGTCCGCTCGTCAACAACTAAATAAGGAAGTTGCCCCTTTTGATAAGTCAAAAGATATTCAGTTTTTTAATGACTTACCCATAAGTTATCATACAGTTACTCCTGGATGTTTTATTATCTTTTTTCCTGGAGATGCCCATGCACCTTGTATTGGAGAAGGAATGATAAGAAAAATTATTGTAAAAGTTAGAAACTTGAAAAAGTAGAGTATAAAAAGATTATTTTAAGAGTTTCTTATGGTTAGCATCTAAGGATTTTTAGTAATTTGAGTGTTTTTCTCTTTTATGAGATTATCTAAATCTTTACTATTTATTACAGATAAATAAAGCACTTTACAAGTTTTCCAAAATGATAAACTGGAGTGTGTAAAGGAAAAAAGTGAGGGG
>JAAYSY010000068.1 GCA_012518235.1 Bacteroidales bacterium | reverse complement strand
CTTCCCACTAATTTTAATGTGATTTCAAAGTTAAGGGTAGAGGAGGTTATTGAACAGTTAGGTCAACCCGAAGAAATAGCTGGAGAGGAGCGAGTCGATGAATTGGGTAATACTTCAGCTGATGATAAAGACTCTAAAAAACGTAAATTATATAGAAATCCTGATGATAAAATGCTAGGAGGTGTTATTAGTGGCATTGCTGCATTTTATGGGTTAGACACCTCTATCTTACGTTTTGTTTCCATTTTATTGTGTTTCTTGAGTTTAAGCACCTTGTTTTTTATCTATATCATTCTTTGGATTATAGTACCTGAGGCTATGACAGCTGAAGAAAAACTAATTATGCGAGGGGAGGACATTAATATGCATAATATTGGAAAGACTGTAACAGAAAGCTTCGATAAAGCTCAGAATGAGTTTGTAAACTTTGTGCAATCTGATAAAACACGTACTCGATTTTATCGATTCATAGATTCTTTAGTTCGTATAGTAGGATTGCTATTTAAATCGGGATTAATAATTTTTGCTTTTTGTGTGGGTATTCCTATACTTGTTTTGTTTGTGTTATTCATTGTGCTTGTTATTGCAGGTCTTATAGCATTAATTGGAGGTGGACAAACTTTTGTAACGTTATTTCCCTTATGCGATTCTCCTTTTATATTAAACCATTCATTAGCTCTTTTTGCAAGTAGCTTGGGTGGAGTTGTTGCTTTTGGTCTTCCACTTTTTGCTGTTTGTTATCTGTTGTATCAGCGCGTATTTCAATGGGAGAGAATGGGAAAAGGATTAAAAATCACTCTAATTATCATTTGGATTATTTCTTTAATTGTTTTAATCTTTGGCTTGCTACAAATAAACTGGCCTTTTGTATTCTGATAAGAGATTAGATATAATTATTTTAAGATTCCCTAGTCAATAACTCTTTTTAACTAGGGAATCAACTTTATATACTTTTATTCTGATAGTACATAAATAGGTCTTTTCTTTGGAAGTTGTATAGGAAAAAACTAAAAAAATATTCTTTTTAGCAAAACATTAAGTTTTATTCGGTATCTTTCAAACTCAAAGAATTAAAAAAGTTTTTAGATTTAATAAATTATGGTTTACGACAACACTTTCTCTTTACTTATAGGGGCTATAATATTGCTTGTTATTTTGTTAGATGTAATGGCTATCAGTGATTTACGACATACAGTAGAATCAAAAAAACTGAAACAGTTCTTTACTTTTATCATTATCCTTATTCCTTTCTTTGGCTTCTCAGCTTATTATATTTACAAAACGATTAGTACTTGGAGATAGTATCTTATGAATCAACGAAAGCTTCTGTTATTGAGAATAGGAGTGTTAGTACCTACATTTCTATTTATATATCTATATGCGCTCGACCCTTTGCATAAGTATCCCAATTTAATAGCAATAGCTGTTATATTTACAGTCTTATTGTTATTAGCTGCTATTGTATTTCGAAAGAATGATGTGTATAGAATAATCTGTTATTATGCGGTATTTGTATTACTTACTTTATCTTATTTGATTTTGTAATATAGAGAAAAAATATAGAATCATAAAAAAGGTCTTTTCAAATGATGAAAAGACCTTTTTTTATTTACTCTGAAGTAGAGTTTGAATTATTTTAACCAACGATCTAACCAATTAAAGAAAGTTCGTTGCCATAGCACTCCATTTTGTGGTTTTAATACCCAGTGATTTTCATCAGGATAAATTAATAATTCAGCTGGTACGCCCCGTAAAACAGCAGCATTGAAAGCAGCCATTCCTTGATTAGCTAAAATTCTATAATCCTTTTCCCCATGAATACAAAGAATAGGAGTATCCCATTTATCTACAAAAAGATGTGGAGAGTTAGCAAAAGTGCGTTGAGCAGTAGCGTTGTCTTTTTCCCAGTAAGCACCCCCCATGTCCCAATTAGCAAAAAACATCTCCTCAGTTTCTAAATATTGCATTTCCATATTGAAAATACCGTCATGTGCTATAAATGCCTTAAAACGCTTATCGTGATGTCCTGCTAGCCAATAAACAGAGAACCCACCAAAACTAGCACCTACACAACCTAAACGATCTTCATCTACATACGATTCTTTTGCTACTTCATCAATAGCAGAAAAATAATCGTTCATGCATTGCCCTCCATAATCGCCACTAATTGCCTCGTTCCACTCTAAACCAAATCCAGGAAGACCTCTACGGTTAGGTGCTACAATAATGTAGTCGTTAGCTGCCATTAATTGTAGGTTCCATCGTACAGACCAGAATTGACTGACTGGGCTTTGAGGACCTCCTTGACAATATAATAGTGTAGGGTATTTCTTATTCTCATCAAAGAAAGGAGGATATATTACCCAGGTAAGCATCTCTTTTCCATCGGTTGTTTTAATCCAACGCTCTTCTACTTTCCCCATGGTAATGTGATCGTAGAAGTGTTTGTTTTCAGCGGTTAGTTGATTTACATTACCATCTAATTGAACAGCATATATTTCATCAGCAGCGCTTAAAGAGTGTCTTTTAGCAATTAATTGTTCACCAGCTAAAGCAAGAGATGCATAGTCATAATCTCCTTCTGTAATTTTATTTAATTCCAATGAATGTAAGTCTAATGAGTAGATATGACTTCTAGCATGCCATACCCCTGTAAAGTAAAAGCCTGTACTTTCGGCATTCCAACAGAAATCATCAACATTCGATTTAAAACCTTCGCTAATAAACTGTTTCTCTCCAGTTTCTAAATTCATAACAAATAGACGATTCCAATCCGATTCGTAGCCATCGTGCTCCATACTTTGCCAAGCAATGTATTTGCCATCAGGAGAATATTGGGGGTTTATGTCATAACCCATCATTCCTTCGGTTATATTTTGAGTAGTACCCAATTTTAGATTGTATACATAGATATCTGAATTGGTGGATTCTGCATATTCTTTACCTACTTTCTTTTTAGAAGTATAAGCCACTTTATCGGATGTACTGTTCCAAGCTAACTGCTCTATGCCTCCAAAAGGCTTCATAGGAGATTGATAGAGCTCACCCTCCATAATATCTTTAATATTACTAAGGCTATGACCATCGAAATCTGCAATAAAAGGGTGAGGAGCTGTAGTTACCCACTCATCCCAATGTTTATACATTAAATCGTTTACAACAACACCTGTAGCTTTAGGTAAGTCAGGATGTTTTTCGGCAGTCGATTTTACAGTTTGCACCTGAGATATAAAAAGAATTTTTTTACCATCAGGAGCTACAGAAAACCCCTCAATGTGATTGTCATAATTTGATAGCTGTTTTTTACCTGTTCCGTCAGGATTCATTTCCCAAATTTGACTGCTACCACTTTCAGAGCTAAGATAAGCTATTTTAGTTCCTTCTTTAATCCATACAGCACTGTGTTCTGAATAAGGACTGTTAGTGATTTGTTTATTATTATTTCCATCAGTATCTATAACGAAAAGCTCTGTGTTGCTTTTGTCTTGAGGTACACTATAATAAGATACAGAGTAAACAATTTTTTTGTTATCAGGCGATACATCAACCGACCCAATGCGTCCCATAGCCCATAAAGTCTCTGGTGTTAGACGCCCATTTTCAATAGTAGGGGTAGTTTTGCCAATAATTTCTTTGTTTTCTTGAGGAGTTGTTCCACAGGCAGCCAAGAAAAATGTTGCTGCCATTGCCATTGTTTTTACCAATTTCATGTGATTCACTTGTGTTTATAAAATGAATAGGTTCATATAATTTGTATTTCTACAGCGAAGATACTTAAATTAGCTTGATTAAGTCTTGTGTAAAAAGAAAAACAGCATTTAGAGAGATGCTTTCATTGCTTTATTTTTATGTTACATACATTTTACTTGTGGTGTGTTGCTGCTTTATATTAGAAGAAGTGTACATTTGTTTATTAATTGATTTTTGTAATGTATCTAATTTGTGCATAAAAAACACCCAGTGGTTTACTACTAATTTTCTTCGTTTTATTCTTTATGGCTTGTTCTGATAGTGATGACAGAATAGAACAAAAAGAGCTACCCAATTTAGCACAAGCTTATTTAAAAACATATCTTCCTAAATCTCAGATTCTCCAGGTTGAAAATGTAAAATCAACAAAAGATGGACAAGAAAAATATAAGGTGACTTTATCTAAACAAATTACCGTTTTATTTAATGAATCAGGCAACTGGTTACAAGTAGAAGGGGAGTCTACTTTACCTCAATCAATTCTTAATTCCTTAGATGAGGAGGAATTAATTGCACTAAAAGCTAATAATCCAGCGCTAGGCTTCATTAAAATTTCAAATACTTCTCTTTATCGTTTTCGAAGAGAGGTAACTTTATTAGACCACACTCAACTAGTTTTATATTATAAATTAGGAACTATTTATATAGCCACTTCATTGAAAGAAAATAAAGCTCCTTCTTTCTTATATGACTTTATAGAAGCTTATTATACCCATGTAGCTATAGAGTATATATTACAAGTTGAAGAAGAAGGAGAAAAAGTATTTAAAGTGTATATAACTGCTGAAACTAAATCAAAAGAGCACTCAGCAATAGATAATCAAGTAGAATTAGTGTTTAATCAAGACGGGGAATGACTATCTGTGGAGCATAATAAAACAGCAATACCCCAAAAGTTATATCAAACAATAAGTGATTATGCACAAGAGTATATGGCAGAAAAATACTCCTCATTAATAATAAACTCCATTATAAAACAAGATAAATATTATGGTTTTGGAGTGTTTACTAATGATATTAGACAGACTATTTTTGTAAGTAAAGAAGCGAGTCCTGTATTTCGTTTTGATGTAGTACAACGTTTTATTTGGGAACATTTTAATCCTAACTATCAAAGCTCAAGTACCACTATACGGAGAGATAAAACTAAAAGATATTATATAACACATCAAATTAAATTTGAAGAAGGATTTATTAAGCTTGAAGCTAATACTAACGGAGGCTGGGTGGTTTTGGAAACCATAGACCGATTTATCCCTTTGTCAGTTTTAGAAACCTTGCCTAAAGAAGTGAAAGAGTTGCTAGATAGTAAAGCTCTATCTCAATGGGTAGATAAAATAGTTAAGAGCGAAAATGGAGCTATTTCCATTTATGCAAAAGATGAAAAATATGTTTTTGGTGAGTAGATTTACGCTAAATAGAAAATTATAAATCTATGAAGTTAGAGAACAATCAAGGGTTGAATTTATTCCACCCTTGATTGTTTATAAAACAGCCTTTTGCTATTTAATAAGATTATAATTATTTCTAGTTCAGCTATTTTATGCTTGAACCTCACTATTCTTTTTAGACGTAGTTTTTAGATTAGTTAAAGCAATGGCACTTAAAATAAGAGCCACTCCTAACCATTGTAATCCTTGCACATCTTCTTTAAGAATAAAGTGCGAAGCGGTTACCGCAACAGGTAATTCTGATGCACTTAAAATAGCACCTAACGATACGCCCACACGAGGTATTCCCGAAGAGAAAAATAAAGGAGGGGTTACAGTGCCCAGCAAAGCTAGAGCCAATCCCCACTTATATAATCCATCAAAGAAAGTTCCATCGATAAGAAAGAGCGGAGGGAAAATAATCCAGGTTAAAGTCATAGAGCCAGTAATCATTAAAGCGCTCTTTTTAAATACAGGATATTCATTACCCACTCTTCCACTAGTCATTAAAAATATGGAGTAACATATAGCAGCTAGAAAGCCATAAAAAATACCTTTAGGGTCTAAAACCTCTAACTTATCATTGAAAATACCACCAGCAAATAGTGTTCCTATAAAAACAATAAGAGCCGCTATAACTTGCATTTTATGAGGTCTTTTCTTAAACCATACCCACTCAATTATAATACTAATCCATAAGTATTGCATTAATAATATAATAGCAATAGAAGCAGGAATATAATTCACAGAGTTATAATAGAATATACCCACTAAACCAGTAAAAGAACCCGCTAAAATCACTTTCCATAAAGGAGTGGGTTTAGTTTGTCCCTCTTTTAGTTTCAGTTTAATAGTTTTAGGCTTAAACTGTTTTTGTAACAAGTAGATAGACCATAAAATAACAACTCCTAGAAGAGTCTGTGTTCCAGTTATTTGACCTACATTATAACCTACTCCGTAAGCAGATTTTACGATCGTTGATAAAAGACCAAAACTACAGCCTCCAAAGAAAACAAGTAGTCCTCCTTTTAATTTTTCGTTCATCATTTCATTCAAATTTTTGCAAAAATAGAGAATAAACTTTCATTATTCAAACAAAAAAGGAGTGAGCTTGTTTAGAATTATTGCTGAAATGATTAGAAAGAAGTACCTTTGTGCCTCTTTTTAGACTTGGAATGAACATTAAAATATGGCGATAAAAGTATCTAATTTAACAGAAGGAAAAGTATTATCAGGGCTATTAAAACTAGCATTTCCATTGATGGGGACTAGTTTTTTACAGATGGCCTATACACTCATGGCAATGGCATGGATAGGTCGTTTGGGAGAGAATGCTGCACGTTATGAAGCTGCTATTGGGGGGATTGGTATGTTTCTTTGGTTATCTACCTCGATAGCTTATATCTCTATGATTGGTGTGGAGGTTTCTGTGGGTCAATCTATTGGAGCAAAAAAAATGGGAAGAGCTCGTATTTTTGCTTCTCATGCTACAACTATTGCTATGCTTGTAGGAATAGGGTGGGCCTTGTTTTTATTTGTAGCTGCTACTCCATTGCTTTCATTTTATAAGTTAGATGCAAAAACGACAGCCGAGGCAGCTACTTTTTTGCGTATGGTGGTGTTTATACTTCCTTTTCAGTTTTTATCTTACAATTTTACGGGAGTTTATAATGGAGCTGGACGAAGTGCTATTCCCTTTAAAAATAATGCAATGGGATTGGCCCTCAATATGGTACTCGATCCTTTGTTTATGTTTGGTTTTAATATGGGATTTCATGGAGCTGCTGTGGGTATGATGATTTCTCAACTGTTTGTTTTTTCTTTATTTTATTATCAAATACGTATTAAAGGAAGCATCATTGGT
>JAAYSY010000067.1 GCA_012518235.1 Bacteroidales bacterium | reverse complement strand
TTTTGGCTCGCTATGGCCTACAAAACAAAGGTACTACTCACCTCGTAAAATTTTAATGCTTTTATCTCTTCTTATAAGCTTACAAACCACCTATTTACTTAAGCCTCTTATATACTGATCTTTACAAGAATATTCAATTTGGAATTTTAAGGCATACAAGGTAGGAGATACTTTTGGAGTATTGGGGTCAAAAGTGAACCCAATTTGTGGTGTTTTTTATTATAACAATAGCATAACATAAAAAAATCCTTCTTTCTAATGCTAGAAAAAAGAGTTATGTAAAATAACCCTTACGCTATTTACGACAACTTACACCCTAAATACCCCTCCATTTTATGAATCCAGCTACATTCAAAACTCTACAGAATATTCAATTTGGAATTTTAAGGCATACAAGGTAGGACATACTTTTGAAGTATTGGGGTCAAAAGTGAACCTAATTTGTGGTGTTTTTTATTATAGCCAAAGCATAACATGAAAAACTCCTTCTTTTCTGGTTGCTCCTTTATTAATCCTAACAGAAAAGTTTCTAAATGATTAGTTCCAAGAACAATATTTATTTTGAAAATGCCAACTCTAATTTTATAATCTCGTTTTTTTGGACTTTAACTAAAAAAGTTATTATCAAAAACACATACTCTCACTATTTAAAAATAGCTTAAATAGAGAAAGCCTAAAAAAATAGAAAAAGAGGCTTGTCCCATTAATAAGGCAGCCCCTTTTTCATTTTATATTTTATTAAAGTCTTTATTTATAATTCGACAACCCCAACTCTAAGAAGTTTCTATATTTAGATACATCTTCATCAAACGCATAAGATTTGTTTAATGGATAGCCTTCATTATCTACCAAAACATAGAATGGTTGAGCATTCGATCCAAACTTACTTCTTTGTAAATAACTCCACTTATCACCCAAAGTACGTAAGGTACGTTCTGTTCCGTTTTCTTGTACTTTTATAGGCTCATCTAAACGTGTTTTATTATCTACATATAATGTAATTAGTACATAATCATTATTTATAATATTACTAATCGTTGGATCAGTCCAAACAGACAACTCCATTTTTCTACAATTCACACAGCCATATCCAGTAAAATCTAATAAAACAGGTTTTCCATTTTTACGAGCATATTCCATGCCAAGATCATAATCATCGAACTTTGCGTGTACCTCCTTATTATATAAATTAAAATCTTGAGTGTACATAGGAGGAGCAAAAGCACTTATAGCCTTCAATGGAGCTCCCCATAGTCCAGGAACCATGTAAACTGCAAAAGCTAATGAAATCATAGCTAGGAAAAAACGAGTAACTCCCACTCTTTCATTTTCATCATCGTGCTTAAACTTTATTTTACCTAATAAATAGATGCCTAATAAAGCAAAGATAACAATCCACAAGGCAATAAACGTCTCTCTATCTAAAAGACGCCAACCATATGCAAGATCAGCAACAGATAAAAACTTCAAGGCAAAAGCCACTTCAATAAAACCTAGTGTTACTTTCACAACATTCATCCAACCTCCCGATTTAGGCATAGAGCTTAACCAAGATGGAAACAGAGCAAATAAGGTAAATGGAAGGGCTAATGCAATGGCAAACCCTAGCATGCCAATTGAAGGGGCTAAAACGCTACCTGTGGTTGATACCTCTACGAGTAAAAATCCAATAATAGGACCTGTACACGAAAAAGAGACCAGAGATAAAGTAAAAGCCATTAAGAATATACTTAATAACCCACTTGTTTTATCGGCTTTACTATCTACAGCATTACTCCACTTAGATGGAAGTGTTAATTCAAACGCTCCAAAAAATGAAGCAGCAAAGAAAATTAAAAGTGCAAAGAAAAATATATTGAAAACAGCATTAGTTGACAAAGCATTCAAGGCACTAGCTCCAAAAATTAAGGTGATAGCTAATCCCAATGTTACATAAATAACTATGATTGAAATACCATAGATTATGGCATCACGAATACCTTGTTTTCTGTTTTTACTTCTTTTTAAGAAAAAGCTAACAGTCATAGGAATAATAGGCCAAACACATGGGGTTAATAAGGCAATAAATCCACCTAAAAACCCAGCAATAAAAATATACAACCAAGATCTATCCTTTTCTCCCACCGTTTCTCCAAATTCTTGCAGCTCCTTTATCACGGGAGTCCAATAAGAAGAAGCCATGTCTTTTTGATCAACATTTGATGCCGTTGATTCACTTTTACCATTATTCAGAGCTTGACTAGAATCACCACCATCTGTACTAATTTCTTTTAGGGTTAAAGAAGCAACTCCGCTTACTCCCTCTTTGGAAGAAGATGCCCCTTTTACACTTGAAAAATCAAATTCAACCTGTGTTGGAGGCAAACAGGCTTCATCATTACATGCAGCATATTCAAAATAACCAGTTAAAACATAACTAGCATCTTGTAATTGTACTTTCTGAATAAACTCCACTGAGTTTTCAAAATAACGTACATCCATACCAAACAACTTATCATAGGCAGCTATCTCATGCCCTTTAAATGTTAAGTCGCCAACTTTTAAAACCCCTTTTGTGTTTTCAAAAGTCAATGAAGCTGATACAGGACCACCCTCTCCTAAATTAGTAGAGTAGATGTGCCACCCTTCTTCAATATCAACATTAAATCGGATTTCATACTCTGTCTCAGACAACTTCTTCAGTTGCTGAGATACTTTTACAGGCTCCAGTATTTGAGCCTGTAATCCTATCATTAAGAATAACCCTAATAGAGTTAAACACCACTTTCTTATATTCATAATACTTCTTAACTCTTACTTTTAATAAATCTATACTGACGTGTAATCAACACACGCCCTGTCTTTTTTAACCTCAGCCAACAACTTACCTGCCTTAACATGTTCAGGATGAACAGCGTATTTCTTTACATCTTCTAAAGAATCAAACTCACTATATAATGCAATATCCCATTTTTCATCTGTGTTTATATTCAATCCAACTTCAATTGAACGAATAAATGGAATTACAGCAGGTAATGCTTCTATTGCCTCTTTAAATTGTTGAGCAATTTTTTCTTTATCTACTTGTGATATACTATCTTTTAATTGAAATAGAACTATATGCTTAACCATAATAAATTGATGTTATTAAATTTTTATTTTATCTTTGTTATAATTTTAATCTTCTAAACTTATTAACTAGAAACACAAAAATAGTCGATTTGTTTTCAAAAATAAATTCTTGCACATGTTAATTATCGGAATAGCCGGGGGAACTGGGTCGGGAAAAACCACAGTTGTAAAAAAAATAATAGAAAGCCTTCCGAAAGGGGAAGTTGTACTTTTACCACAAGATTCTTACTACAAGGATAGTAGCCACGTTCCACCAGAAGAACGACAAAATATAAACTTTGACCACCCAGATGCTTTTGAGTGGAGTTTGCTTTCTAAACATTTAGAAAAGCTAAAAGAAGGTAAAAGTATAGAACAACCCACTTACTCTTATATAACTTGCACCCGATTACCAGAAACCATTCATGTAGAACCTAAAGAAGTAATCATTATTGAAGGCATATTAGCTTTATGTGATAAAAAACTTCGTGGCATGATGGACTTAAAAATATTTGTCGATGCCGACCCCGATGAAAGACTAATCCGTGTAATTCAACGTGATGTTGTGGAGCGTGGAAGAACAGCAGAGGCAGTAATGCAGCGCTATGTAAAAATATTAAAACCAATGCATTTACAATTTATTGAACCCTGCAAACGATATGCTGATTTAATTATTCCTGAAGGTGGAAATAATAAAGTAGCGATAAGAATACTAACAAAATATATTACAGAACATTTAATACATCGTAAGAAGATTAATGAATAAATGAGGAGTCCTTTTCTACATATATTTAGTATCATGCTTGGTGTTATTCTTTTATCGTGTACCTCTAGATCACAGGAAACAAATGATAATGGAGCTATAATAAGAGATTTACAAGACATAAAAAACGAAAAAGAACTAGTCGTTTTAACTCTTTATGGTTCTACTTCATATTTTATGTATAGAGGTCAAGAAATGGGGTTTCATTATGAGCTTGCGAAACAATTTGCTAATTACTTAGATGTAAAACTCAAAATTGAAGTCGCCTCAAACCTTGACGAACTATATAATAAACTATGTGAGGGAGAAGGTGATCTTATTGCTTATAATTTACCAATAACAAAAAACAAACGAGATAGTGTTAACTTTTGTGGGCAGGAAGCTATATCTCATCAAGTGATCATCCAAAAAAAAGGTAAGGGAACTCTAACAGATGTCACTCAACTTATTGGGAAGAAAGTACATGTGATGTCTGATCGATACTATAAAAGATTAATAAACTTAAATACTGAACTAGGTGGTGGTATTGATATAATAAAGATTAATCCTGATAGCTTATCTACCGAGGATTTAATTCAAATGGTATCTAAAGGTGATATTCAATACACGGTAGCTGACAATGAAGTGGCTAAAGTTAATAAAACATACTATAACAACATTGATATTAATCTCATCATTAGTTTTGATCAACGTACGGCTTGGGCTGTAAGAAAAGGTAGTCCTGAGTTAGCAAAAGCAGCTAATGAATGGTTTAAAAATAGTACTCAAACAACAGCTTACACTGCAACCACTAAAAGATATTTTGAAAGTAGCAAAAACCTTCCCTTTTCACCAGTACTCTCTATTGTAAATGGAAAAATATCACATTTCGATCATTATTTTAAAAAGTATGCTCCTCAAGTAGGTTGGGACTGGAAACTATTAGCTTCTTTAGCATATACAGAATCCAACTTTGACAGTACTGCTGTATCGTGGGCAGGTGCAAAAGGTTTGATGCAACTGATGCCTAGAACAGCTAGGGCAATGGGAGTTCCACGAGGAAAAGAGTTTTACGTAGAAGAGAGTATTAAAGGAGCAACTAAATATATAGCTACCGTTGAAAATTATTTTAAGGAACTTGAAAAAAAGGAACGAATAAAATTTGTTCTTGGTTCTTACAATGCAGGAGTTGGTCACATATTAGACGCGCGTGCACTTGCAGATAAATACGGTCATAATAAAGATATTTGGAGCGAGAATGTTGAAAAGTATATCTTATTAAAAAGTAATAGAGAATATTTCACTGATCCAGTTTGCAAACATGGCTACTTTCGTGGAACAGAAACCTATAATTTTGTGCGAGACATAATAGCTCGCTACGAATTTTATCAGGATAAAATAAAAGAATAGAGAAAGGGTATCTTGAGCCCTATTTTACAGAGATACTATAAAATCTAAACCATCCACTCTAATAGTATAGTTTCTTAAAACAAAAACCAATCTAGATAATTCAATTTGATATGATCAGAATCGCATAGCACGATCCATCGCTCTCTTATCATCCCGTTCTCTTAACGATTGACGTTTATCATATTGCTTCTTACCACGAGCTAATGCTATCTCCACTTTAGCCAAACCCTTTGAGTTTATAAAAAGACGAACAGGTACTATTGTAAAGCCTGACTCTTTTGTTTCACGTTGCAGCTTATCTAATTCTCGCTTAGTTAAAAGAAGTTTTCTATCACGTCTAGCCTCATGATTATTATATGAGCCATAAAAATACTCTGTTATATGCATGTTTTTCACCCAAAGTTCTCCTTTACGGCTAAAGTAGCAAAACGAATCTACTAAACTAGCTTTCCCTTGACGAATCGATTTAATCTCAGTTCCTGTTAACACAACACCAGCAACATAACGTTCCACTAATTCATAATCAAAAGATGCTCGTCTATTTCGTATATTTATTATATTTTTACTGCTCATTAATTTAATATAAATACTAATTTATTAAATAAAAACTCTATTATAAAAGGAGTAGATAACAAGAAAAAAGAAGCAAGTAATGTAAATAATAACCTTTTACTTTCATCTATTTTTATAAAAACTCGTGCTCCTTCCCATATAATATATACAACATAAAACTGAAGAAACCAAGATACAATTTGAAAATTAGGTAATAAACCTGTTATTATTTTCAGTGAAAAAGTCACAACTAAAGAATAACCTATTAAGCATTGTGCCTGCAATAAATCATCTCTTAAATTGAACTTCCATACAGATAATCCATTTAATATATAAGCAGAAGTATAAAAACCCCCAAATAAAGCTATAGTAACAGCACAACACCTTGTCATCGCTATTTGAAAACTTTGAGGTCCTCCCCATCCATGAGTGAAAAGGGTGCCTAAGAAAACAGAAAATGCGACTAGCCCTAAAAGAGGATAGACAAATCCAGAAAAAACTTTATGTCTATCTTTATCTAGCAGAATTTCCTCCCATGCTTTTGCAGGGGAGGAAATCAATAACAAAGCCCTATTAAAAAGTTCCTTATAATTCAAAATCCTTATAATTTTTAATATCCCATATCTAACCTAGCCTGAAATGTATTAGTTTCCTGAGTTGAATCATTAAGTCCCTTTGCAGTTACTTTAATATTAACTAAGTCACTATATCCATTTGGATTTAACTCAGTATTACTTGAGTCTATAAATTCCAAATCAGGAAACTTGTGTAACACCTCACACTTCGAAGGCATTTTAAAACTAATCAACAAATAGTCTTCATAATAAGTTGGATTCTCCACTTCACTTATATTATGATTTAAGACCAAATGAATAGTCGACCCTTCTACTTTTTCAATATATAAATTAAAATCATTAATACTTAATTTCTCTCCTGATTTATATGTAGGGGCAAAGGCCACATTAATATATCCATTGACAGCCCAGCATTCCCTTCCCAATTTATAAAACTTATTACTATGTTCTATAGTGTCAGACATCATGGTCATATTTTTGACAGGATAAGCACTTAAAGTAAATATACTAACTTTATACTCCTTTTTTTGATCGTTTATAGATTCCCCATCCATAAACTTTACATAAAAAATACCTCTTTTTACATACTCTCCTGTTGGCGCATTATTATTATCAACCAATTGTAATATGTCAGAATTCTGTATATAATACCTATTATTGGTGTAATCACCTATCATAGTTAATCTATCTTCACTCACAGTCATGGGTTCATACCAATCAAACTGTGACTCGCTATCTGAATTCAAACAAGAACTAAAAGATAATACAGCAATAAGCAGTATAAATAAAAAAGGTAAACGATAAGATTTCATAATTTATAGTATTAAATGTTTGCAAATATAATAATTTCTTATTTAGTACCTTTAACTATAAAGGATTTTTCTTCCATCCTTAGCAGGTACTATTAAGTAAATGCAACCTACATTAATATACTGCATAGAAATTTAAACTATTTTTGCAAAAAGTGGTAAATTCTTCTCTAGATAATCCGAGATTAAAGTAGTAATTTGCTCCTCCATCTCAAAAAAAACATCTTCTAAATCATCAAAAACTTCATAATCCATATACATGGCCATAAATTCCTCATCCGATCTTTCTCTTTCTAAATCCTCTTTATTTTTATCATATATCTCTTTTGCTTTATAAATTAACTTAGAAAAATCATTAGCACCCCAAAGTCGCATGACTTTAGCAAAAGGATTATTAAATATATAAGGCCCATAACCATTCTGAATCAATTGACAAAAACCACCTTGTAGTACTTCATCTCTAAATAGCCCATAAGCTAATAAGGTATGTTGCTCCCCAGTTAATACATCCATATTGTTTTCATCTAACTCACTGTTTAATACAGAAGCATATGAATCAATAAACACCTGAAGAAAATCATCCATTCCTTCTTTCTTAGCACTATCTAAATCTATTTTTTTTATTGTAACCATGTTTAATATCTATTGTATTGCACTATTTTCATAAAATATACCGAATGAACATAAACATAAAATAGTCGCAAATCTTTTATTCCAAGTATTCTCCTTTTTCTAATCCAATAAACTATCTAAACTAGATAGTAAAGTGAATCAACAATTTATTGTAGTACAAATATATACTATTAGTTAGAAAGCAACACAAATTCAATCCTTACTTTTAAAAATCAAAATAAAAGTACTTCTTTATTTTGATTTAGACCACAAAAAGTTATATAATCACCAATTGATTTGATAAATAAATCCCTACCTTTGTAGCGTCTTACGAAAAAAATGACTACATATTTTTTATTAATTGATAAAAAGTTATAATTATGACTTATTCACACGAAGTGGAACACATGTGTGTTGTAAAACAAGGGCCAAATCACGGACCCGCTCCCATACCAGAAGAAGGTAAATGGGTTAAATCTAAACAAATTTCTGATATATCAGGATTAACCCATGGTGTGGGCTGGTGTGCCCCTCAACAAGGTGCTTGTAAATTAACTCTTAATGTAAAAGAAGGAATTATACAAGAAGCTTTGATTGAAACTATTGGTTGTTCAGGTATGACTCACTCTGCCGCTATGGCTTCTGAAATTCTACCAGGAAAAACTCTTCTTGAAGCATTAAACACTGACTTAGTTTGTGATGCTATAAATACTGCTATGCGTGAGTTATTCTTACAAATTGCTTATGGTAGAACACAATCTGCATTCTCAGAAGGTGGATTACTTATTGGTGCTGGACTAGAAGACTTAGGTAAAGGTTTCCGTAGTCAAGTAGGTACTCTTTATGGTACACTAGCTAAAGGTCCTCGTTACCTTGAAACTGCGGAAGGATACATTACACAAATTGCATTAGACGAAAATAGCGAAATTTGTGGATATGAGTTTGTTCATATGGGCCGATTCATGGAAGAGATCAAGAAAGGTACTGATGCAAATGAAGCTTTGAAAAGTGTCACTGGAACATACGGACGCTTCACTAAAGAGCAAGGTGCAGTTAAACACATTGACCCACGCAAAGAATAATAAGGAGGAAACATAATATGGCATTATTTGAAAGTTATAGTCGTCGTATCGACAAGATCAATAAAGTATTGAATGATAATGGGATTAAAGATCTCGATGAAGCAAAATCAATCTGTGACAAATTAGGCATCGATCCTTATACTATTTGCGAAGAAACTCAACCCATCTGCTTTGAGAATGCAAAATGGGCATATGTAGCGGGTGCTGCTATTGCTATAAAAAAAGGATGTACAGATGCAGCAGCTGCTGCTGAAGCCATCGGTTTAGGATTACAAGCATTCTGTATTCCAGGATCAGTTGCTGATGATCGAAAAGTAGGATTAGGACACGGAAACTTAGCAGCTCGTTTACTACGCGAAGAAACTAAATGTTTTGCTTTCTTAGCTGGACACGAATCTTTTGCTGCTGCTGAAGGTGCAATTAAAATAGCTGCGAATGCAGACAAAGTACGAAAAGAACCTTTACGTGTTATCCTTAACGGACTAGGTAAAGATGCTGCTCAAATTATATCTCGTATTAATGGATTTACATACGTTGAAACAGACTTTAATTATAATACATCAGAACTTACTGTTGTAAAAGAGATAGCATATTCTAAAGGTGCTCGTGCAAATGTAAAATGCTACGGATCAAATGACGTTCGTGAAGGAGTTGCTATTATGCACCACGAAGGCGTAGATGTATCTATTACAGGTAACTCTACTAACCCAACTCGTTTCCAACATCCTGTAGCTGGTACCTATAAAAAAGAATGCATGGAGTTGAACAAGAAATACTTTTCTGTAGCTTCTGGTGGTGGTACTGGACGTACTTTACACCCAGATAATATGGCTGCAGGACCTGCATCTTATGGTATGACCGACACAATGGGTCGTATGCATAGTGATGCTCAGTTTGCTGGTTCTTCTTCTGTTCCTGCTCACGTTGAAATGATGGGTTTCTTAGGAATGGGTAATAATCCTATGGTAGGTGCTACCGTTGCTGTAGCAGTTGCTATTTCAACAGCTAGCAAATAATAAAAATAGACTATCCTAATCACAAAAGATTTAGAATAGTTATACTATAAAAAAG
>JAAYSY010000066.1 GCA_012518235.1 Bacteroidales bacterium | reverse complement strand
TTTCACATATAATTAAACTATATTTGTCTGAGCAAATCAGTGTGCAAATCAAACATGTTTTGCACAGGGAATATCGTGAAAATCGATAACAGTCATAGCTGCTGTAATTCTTATTTATTCTATAACTTTAAGCCACTGTGTATCATACATGGGAAGGTGTTATAGCAAGAGAAAAGTCAGAAGACCGACTGATTTGCAGTTTATAAATTATATAACCCCATTAATCCTCATCATGTATGAACTACGCAGAGATTTGCATCATTAAGCGAGATGGTAAACAGGAAGACTTCTCGATAGGAAAAATAAAAAATGCTATTACCAAAGCATTCAATGCTTCTGGTATAACCAATGAAGATTCGTTAATTGCTGATATCACTATGAATGTTATTAAGCAATTTGATAAGGCGATTCTAGGTGTTGAAGAAATTCAAGATTTAGTTGAACAAGAACTTATGAAAGTTCAACCTAAAGTGGCAAAAAAATACATTATCTATCGTGAATGGAGAAATACCGAACGCGATAAAAAAACCAAAATAAAACAGATAATGGATGGCATTGTAGCCATTGAGAAAAACGATGTAAATCTTAGCAATGCAAACATGAGTAGTCATACTCCTGCTGGACAAATGATGACTTTTGCTTCAGAGGTTACAAAAGACTATACTTATAAATATTTACTAACCAAATCTTTCGCCGAAGCACATCAACTAGGTGATATTCATATTCATGATTTAGACTACTACCCTACCAAAACAACAACTTGTATTCAGTATGACTTAGATGATCTATATGAACGGGGTTTTAGGACAAAAAATGGTAGTATCAGAACACCTCAAAGCATCCAAAGTTATGCCACTTTAGCCACTATAGTTTTTCAAACCAATCAAAACGAACAACATGGGGGACAATCAATCCCTGCATTTGACTTTTTTATGGCTAAGGGAGTTAAGAAAACATTTATAAAAGAGTTGATTGAGCTTTTATTTTTTTATGCCTCGGTTCAATTGGAAAACCCAATAGAAAAAAAAGAAATCAAAGCACTTGTTCAACGGACAGTTCACTCCATTATTCCTCAACCCAATGAGATTAAAGCTCTAAAACACGCATTGGATGAATACAACATTGAACTAAAAGAAGAAAAGGTAAGACGTATTGTAGATAACGCCTATGATTTAACTAGAAAAGCTACACACCAAGCCATGGAGGGATTTATCCATAATCTAAACACTATGCACTCTAGAGGTGGTAACCAAGTCGTGTTTAGTTCTATTAATTATGGTACTGACACTTCACCCGAAGGTAGAATGGTCATACAAGAATTAATGAAAGCCACTATTGAAGGACTTGGGAAAAAAGGAGAAGTTCCTGTTTTTCCAATTCAAATATTCAAAATAAAGGATGAAATAAACTTTACTGATGAAGATTACCATAGAGCTATGCAAGACTTTGATGCAGCTATCAATGGTGAGATTTCATTTATAGCACCCAACTTTGACCTCTTCTTACAAGCTTGTCAAACAACATCAAAAGCTTTATTTCCCAACTTTATGTTCCTCGATGCTCCTTTCAACAAAAATGAAAAGTGGAAGAAAGAAGACCCTAAACGCTATCTATATGAACTAGCAACCATGGGGTGCAGAACAAGAGTTTTTGAAAACTTGCACGGAGAAAAAACTTCTATAGGTCGTGGAAACCTTTCATTCACCACCATGAACATGCCTCGATTAGCCATAGAAGCGAGAATCAAAGCAGAAAACTTAATGGCTGATGCAAATCATAAAGAAGCAATCACTCAAAAGTCAAAAGAGCTATTTATAGAGTCAGTTAGAAAATCGGCCGAATTAATAGGTGAACAACTATATAGTCGTTATAAATACCAACGTTCTGCTCTAGCCTGTCAATTTCCATTCATGATGGGTAATAACGTTTGGCAAGGAGGTGGAAAATTACAAAAAGATGAAGAAGTAGGAGATGTATTAAAAAGTGGAACATTAGGAATAGGTTTTATAGGAGGGCATAATGCTATGGTTGCTTTATATGGAGAAGGACATGGACATAATGATACTGCTTGGAATACATTATATGAAGCTGTGATAGAAATGAATAAAGTAGTTAGCGAACTTAAGGAGAAATACAAACTAAACTTCTCCGTATTAGCAACTCCTGCAGAAGGATTATCGGGTCGGTTCACACAAATGGATAGAAGAAAATACGGTATTATTCCTGGTGTAACAGATAAAGAATACTATGTAAACTCTTTTCATGTAGATGTAAAAGAGCCTATATCTATTGTTGAAAAAATAAAAAAAGAAGCTCCTTTTCACTCTATTACACTGGGTGGACACATTACATATGTTGAACTAGACGGAGAAGCTCAAAAAAATGTTCGAGTGATTCCTAAAATAGTAAAGGTTATGCGTGATGAGAATATTGGCTATGGCTCTATAAATCACCCTGTAGATACATGCCAAGAGTGTGGATTTAGAGGAGTTATTTATGATAAATGCCCCGTTTGTAACAGCGAGCACATCATGCGAATGCGTAGAATAACTGGATACTTAACTGGTGATTTAAGTTCATGGAATTCAGCTAAAAGAGCTGAAGAGAGAGACAGGGTAAAACACAATTAAATGCATCTTCTTCAAACCTATCCTGAAACTATAGCAGATGGTGAAGGTATTCGATATGCAATTTACTTATCGGGCTGCATTCACCACTGCAAAAACTGTCATAATCCTAATAGTTGGAACCCTAAAGCAGGGGTCCCCTTAACTGACGATATTATTTCTAATATAATAAAGGATATTAATAACAATCCGCTCTTAGATGGTATCACCTTTTCAGGAGGTGACCCTTTTTATCATCCTGCTGACTTTTTTAAATTAATAAAAAGATTCAAAGAAGAAACAGGACTTTCTATATGGTGCTATACAGGATATACTTTTGAAGAACTTAAAGAAAATCCTTCTATGAAGATTATTCTTCCTTATATTGATGTTTTAGTTGATGGTAAATATATTGACTCTTTACATTCACCGTTTATATCATTCAGAGGAAGCACAAATCAACGAATACTAAAACTCAAAAAAGGAGAGGTACTTAAAGAAATAACAGATTAAAAGAATACAGATTTATTCTATTCTTTTTAACTTATGTAACCAAAACAAAAAGCCGATAGAAAATCTTCTATCGGCTTTTACACTCTTTACATACAAAACTCAAAAGAATCTTACTTATCTAATGAATTACAGATTCTCTGATTAATATTTTTCACTCTTGCTTCCTCAATCTTGATCTCCTTGCGATCATAAGTTATTAGTCCATTTACCTCTCCTTCAACATCGGTTGTTTGAGTATAAACAGCAGCAGAGAATCCCGCAGGAATTAAATCTAATAATTGCTCTCCATACTTAACATACTCATCAGTTACCTCTTTTGGATTCTTAAACTGAACATATCCCCAATTTTTATCTGTTTGCCATAAGTGTCCTTGTAGTGGTAAACCAATACCTCCATACTCACCAAGTACGGTTGCTCTTTGTCCATCTACTAAATACATTCTTGGATTAGGATAATTATGCAAGTCTAAAATGTCACCTGTTTGATAATGATTACCCCCACTTGCTGGATTTACTAAACGAGAAGGATCATAGCTTTTAGTCCACTCAGCGATTTCTTCAGTTTTAAACTGTCCCCAGGCCTCATTAAAAGGAACCCAAGTAACAACAGAAGGATTAGAAATCAATAAGTCCATAATTTCTTTCCACTCGTAACGGAAGTTGGCTTCAGACTCTGCCGATGGAATTCTTTCTTTTCCATTGAAGTAATTGTGCATTTGCCATTGAGGCGATTCATCACCATTTGGCATATCTTGCCATACTAAAACACCTAAACGGTCACAGTGAGTATACCAGCGTGCAGGCTCAACCTTTACGTGTTTACGAATCATATTAAATCCAAAGTCTTTTGTCTTTTGAATATCATAAACAAGAGCCTCATCTGTTGGAGCAGTATACAGTCCGTCAGGCCACCAACCTTGATCTAATGGACCAAAATGGAAGCAATCTTTATTGTTTAATTGCAAGCGCATAATACCTTTATCGTCACGTCTTACAGATACTTTACGCATTGCTGTGTAACTCTTTACCTCATCAACTTTTTTATTGTTACCATAAAGTGATACTTCCACATCATATAAGAAAGGAGACTCTGGAGACCATAACTTGGCATTTTGTATTGGTAATTCTATAGGCTCACCTACAACAGATTTTGTAGTAGAAACTACTTTAGCCCCCTCTTTAACTGTTACTTCAATAAAATCTCCAACAGAAGTTCCTTCAGTTGAAATATCGAACACTACATTAGATCTATCTATATTAGGAATAGCTTTAATATGAGTAATGTGTTTTTGACTTACTGGCTCTAACCATACCGTTTGCCAAATACCTGTAACTGGCGTATACCAAATACCATTAGGATCGTTTACTTGTTTTCCTCTAGGCTGATATCCCCTATCAGTCGGGTCCCATACCTTAACTACCAATTTTTGTTTTCCACTTTTTAGATAAGGTGAAATATCAAAATGAAAGGGAGTATATCCTCCTTTATGAGAACCTATTTTTATATCATTTAAATAAACGTCAGCCTTCCAGTCTACTGCTCCAAAATGTAATAACACTTGTTTATTTCTCCAGTTTGAAGGAACAGTAAACGTACGTTTATACCATAACTCTTTATCATCGCCCACTCTTTTTTGAACACCAGAAAGACTAGATTCAACAGCAAAAGGAACTAAAATATCCCCCTCAAATTGAGTGGGCTCCATTTGTCCAACGGGCTGAATTGCATACTCCCATAGTCCATTCAAGTTTTTCCAATCAGAACGCTCCATAATAGGACGTGGATATTCTGGCAATACATTTTCGGGGTCAATCTGATCAGCCCATTTTGTTTTAATTTTATCGCCCATCGGCTTCCATTGGGCATATGTACCCAAAGCTACACTAATTAACACTAAAAATAATACTGTTTTTTTCATAGCGAATTTAATTTGTTATTAATTAATATTGTATTTAAACTTTTCTTCTAACATTTTTATAAAAATACCACCTACTACAGAGCGAGCACGAAACCCTTGATGAGTTGGACTGTTTGTGTAAATCCAATCAGACATAGGAACTCGATCTACCGTTTCATTCATAAATCGATATAATGGAGTGATGAATTTCTCAAAGTCCTTTTTCTCATCAGCCAATGTTGCACTCCAAACAGTCCAATCAACTTTTGTATAATCATACCTATGATCTAGAGGCAATCCATATTCATTAAATTGGGTTAAGTAAAAAGCAACTTCTTTTTCTGCCACAGTAGAAGGAAATACATTCCAACCCATTATTTTATCCCAAACTAAATTGTATTTCTGGCTCCAACTTTCAGGTCTATTATAAGCTAAACGGTAATAATCTCCATCATCAGCCAATTTTATCCATTGTTCTGCCATATTTTTCGCCTTCTCCCAATATAAAGAGGACAAATTCTCATCTCCAATTTTTTCAGCCATGTAAGCATATCCTGCAATTCCCATTATTGCTTTTATTGAAAGATTTGCATTTAATGCAATAGGACTGGTAAATTCATCAGTAGAATATTGTAATTCGGGATTTAACCCATGCTCTTCTAAAAAATTCACCCATTGAGTTAATAAACTCCAGTGTAGTTTAGCATAAGTTGCATCATTCTCTGCACTGGTTATAGCAGCAGTAAGTATTAACATGTTTCCTGCCTCCTCAATAGGCATATCATCTTCATAATGCTGTCCACTAACCCAAGGATAAACTCCTAAATCATGTGGAGGAAATGGTTTGTTCCACTCACTGGAACCACTTAACTCAAATATAGGATTAAGTATTCCTTTCACTAATTCAGGGTTATAATAGAGGAAAAGAGGAGCTGATGGAAAAGAAACATCTAGTGTGCCTATGCATCCATTACTAAAATTCTCTTTAGATAAAAACAACAAATCTCCTTGTGGTGACTCAACTAATTTATGAGCACTAACCGCTTGACGATAAGCGAGTGCACAAAGATTGGCATATTCATATCCACCACAAGTCATAGCTTCTCTCATCAATTGAGTATCAAACTCATTACATTTCTCTTTAATTGACTCATACTCTTTATCAGCTAAATGTAATTGCTCTATAAAGTTCTCAGCTCCTAACCTATTCCAATAAGGACGTAAACTCTCATTAAAGTATTTTATAGAATAAAGATCATTATATCCTAGTAAAAACACTCCTTTAGTATTTTGTTTAGTAGAGAACTCCTTAATAAACGCTAGATGGTTATGACTTCCCGAATTACTAACAATTTGCTTTTTAGCTCCTTTTTTAAAAAGGCTTCTCATTCTATTCGGTTCTCCTATTTGACAGAAAGATTCATCCAAATGACTAGCTAAGTAAAAATACCCCCAATCAATACGAAGATCGTCACCAGATTTTCCCAATATATCTTGTTCATGAGTTCCTGTTTTAAGAAATAACAAATCACCATCCACAATAAATTCTGATGAAGTAGATTGATTTTCTTGATTTCTTGCCCAATTAGGGGAAGCTTCTAGGTAAAGTTCAACCTCATGATTTTTTCCATCATTCGATTTTACATTATAAGTAATATAATTAATTGGCCTACTCAATAAAGAAAGATCATCTAATAATAAAGGTGCCGTAAATGTAATATCTAAGTCAACTCCGCCACAAACAAAAGAATAATAAGTCTGCGTAGCTTGGACATCGACTTTTACCTGCTGTGCTGATTTTTCAAAAAATCGAAAATCCTCACTGCTTCCTATTTTCAAGCCAAAATCTAAAAGTCCATTCGCAACTCTATTTCTACAAAATGCAGCTATAACATTTTCCCCTTTTTTCAAAATAGAGGTAATGTCAGATGGCAACTTATATTGTACGTTTTTACTACAACTATTTCCTGTATTTAAAACCTCAACCCCATTGATGTAGAATACAACATCATCGTCATGAGAAAACTCTAAATAAACTAATTCGCCCTCTAAATCTTGCTCTAACTCAATAGTTCTACGAACCCAAATACACTCAGTATCCCAATTTGTTTTTACCGACGGCTCCATATCTTTTGTCCCAAAAGCTCCAGCACCCACAGCCCAATCTGAGTCATCAAATTCCCTACTCATCCACATCTCTTCAGGCTCTTGAAAAGTGTACCTTCCATACCAATCTCCATACTCAGAACTCGGTATTAATATTTTAAGAGTTCTCTCCTCTTCACCCATAAAGCGATACAGCTCATCATCTACCTTTAATACTCCTAACAGTGAAAACCTTTTACCTGTCCAATGACGAACATCATCATCATATAAGTTATCGGAAAATGACCAAGCGCTAGTATAAGGATCAATAGTTATCAAAGGGTAGGCAGGAGCTCTTAACTGATTTAATATAAGCTCCTCATTTTCTGTTGAACAACCCAACAGTAAAACCAAAAATGATATTAAATATAAGTAGGCTTTTTCCATGTTAAAGCATAAATTTCCAATAAAGCAAATATCTACAATATCCACTTATCTGAGGGCTATATACTACTCAATAAACAACAATAAACATTCAATCCTAAACAATTGGAGGTCACGATCTATATTATTCTTATTTATTACCTTTATTGTACTCTACAATACTTATTTTTGAGTTTTAATACTTAAACTAGGTACTATTTCAATAAAAATCACTATTCAAAGATATGATAAAAACACAACAATTGCATTATATATTCTTTGTTTTCATTCTACTTATTACTAGTTGCCAACACACAACAAAAAACAACTTTAATAAAGATTCATCAGACTATTTTACAAACCCAATATTAGATTTAGATGCAGAACCTTGGGTCTATTTTTATGATGGGTATTACTATTATACAGCAGGTGCAAATGACAAAATAATACTACGAAGAACAAAAGATATAACAGACTTAAAAAAGACAGAAGCAATAACTGTTTGGCGTCCTAATAAAGAAGAGTATGGATATCATCTATGGGGACCTCAAGTCTGCCGTATAGCTAATAAATGGTATATTTACTTTGCTGCTGATGACGGAAACACCGATAACCATCAAATTTATGTAATAGAAAATGAGGAAGAGAATCCTTTAGATGGTACATTTACGATGAAAGGAAGGATTATTACGGATGAAGAAGAAAACTGGGCTATATACCCCCATGTTTTTGAACATCAGAACGAACTATATATGACTTGGTCGGGTTGGCAAACAAGAAGGATTGAAATTGAAACACAATGTATTTATATAGCAAAAATGGAAAATCCTTGGACCTTATCTACAAATAGAGTTCTAATTTCAAAACCAGAATATGAATGGGAAAGACAATGGATTAATCCTGATGGCTCTAGAACAGCCTATCCGATTTTTGTTAATGAAGCACCCCATTCTTTTTATACTAAAAACAAAGATAAACTATTAATCTATTATGCTGCTAGTGGAAGTTGGACACCTTATTTCTGTTCTGGATTGCTTTCTGCTGATTCTAATTCAAATCTTTTAGATCCTAAATCATGGAGCAAATCTAAGGAGCCAGTATTTAATCTCTCAGAAAAGAACGGAGTTTGCTCCGTAGGTTCTCCTGTTTTTTTCCCATCACCTGATGGTACTGAGTTTTTCTACTTGTATAGAGCCAGAAATTATAACGGAATAAATAGCACCAGTGAGTCTTCACCTAGAATTGAACGGGTAGAATGGGATGTCCAGGGTTTTCCTATACTTAATCCCCCTATTGCAATAGGACTCCAAATAAAAAAACCCTCAGGCATTAATTAATAATCGTCTTTCAATAGAGAGAAACTATGATACATAAAGCTAGATTATACATAATTCTTATATTAGTTACCTTAATCCATCTATCAGCTTACGGACAATTCAACTTTCGAAAATACCAAGTCGATGATGGTCTAAGTCATAGCACTGTTTGGTGTTCTTTTCAAGATCACGATGGTTTTTTATGGTTTGGCACCAATAGAGGATTAAACCGATTTGATGCACAACGATTTGAATATTATAAAAACAGAACAAAAGATAGCTTAACTATTGGAAACAACATCATAAAAACGATATTTGAACTTAATGATTCTATATTGTTATGTGGTACTAATAAAGGAGTCTATAAGTTTAATAAAATCAACAATGATTTTCATCTAATTAATAAGAAAACTAAATATGGAGTAACTATAAGCAGTGAAGTTAAAAAAATAATAAAAACTCAAAAAGGTACTTTTTGGATAGCTACTTTAGGGCAAGGTTTATTCATATATGACCCAACAAAAGATAGTTTAACTCAGAACAGTATACATACTATTTTCATATGGGATTTATTTGAAGATTACAACACAGGTGATATATACCTCTCGTCTCAACACAATGGCTTAGTTTGTTTTAACTCAGAAGGAGAGTTTAAGACCAATTACTTCCCAGAAGATTTATACCAACATAATCTTCCAATACAAATCAACTTCATAAAAAGAATTCATCAAAATATAATTTTTAATCTTGGTCCTGGTATTATTGGTACTCTCAACATTGAAACTAAATCGTTGAGTTATAACAAAGTTGACAAACTCTTTGGATCAATGAAATGTGCTGAAATATTCTCTGATAATGAGTTAATTATTGGTACTGATAATGGGTTCTTTATTTATGATTTACAGAGTAACTCACCAAAAAAGATGAATAATTCAATTGATGAGGATTTCTTAAATGGGCAAATAGTCAATGATATTAAAAAAGACAATGAAGATGGATTTTGGATTGCTACTTATTTAGGTGGGATTTACTATTTAGGTAAACAATCAAAAGTATTTAATACCTACATACCATATAATATAGGCCTAGCTTCAGAAAAAGTAATTAATGCATTTTCTGAAGATGATAAACACAACCTATGGATTGGGACTCAAGCAGGGCTCTTTTTTTTAGATACACAAACCAATGCTCTTTCTGCAATAAAAGACTATCGAAGTCTTTCTTTAGATATAAAAACACTCTTGTTTGACAACCCAAACCTTTGGATTGGAACTACGGGGAATGGATTAAAAGTGCTTAATACACTAACAAATGAAATAATAGAATATTATCATGCTCGAGACCAAACCCAAACAATATGCAACAATGACATTCAAGTACTTTATAAAAACAGTAAAGAGGATATATTTATAGGCACATCATGGGGGTTATCTATATTCAATAGTAGTACTAAGCAATTTATGAATCCGAGCTTCATTAGTACTATGGTTTCTGTTAAAGCTATTTGCGAAGATAGCTATCAAAATATTTGGATAGCTACAAACACAGGAATCTACAAAATCAAATTAAACAATTACCTTGAATACACCCATCTTAACGAAGAGAATAGCTTGTCATCCATTAACAACTCTGTTATTTGTATGCAGGAAGACAAAAATGGTACAATGTGGTTTGGGACAGATGGTAATGGTCTTTGTTATTTTGATCACCAACTACAAGATTTTACTCTCTTCGAAACTACAGGTATTAAATTATCAAATAAAGTGATTTATTCTATTGAAGAAGATAGAAATGGCTTTTTCTGGCTTTCAACAAATGTAGGACTAATACAAATAAACCCTACAGATAAAACCTTTGTTAAGGTATTCACTAAAGATGATGGGTTACAAAGCAATCAATTTATTACTAGCTCATCATTAAAAACAAAAAACGACTTATTATACTTTGGTGGAATCAATGGTTTTAACTCTTTTTCTCCTCATTCATTTATAAACAACCAATACATACCTCCTATTTATATTGTAGACATAAAGTTAAATCCGATTAATAAGAAAAACAAAACAGCCCGTAAACTAAAAACTTCATTTCATACTACAAAAAAAACATCTCTGCCTTACTATAACAATAATTTAACCTTTACATATGCAGCTTTAAGCTATGAAAACCCTACCAACAACAAATACCTATATCAACTTCAAGGATTTGATGATGATTGGATTATTGGAAGTGGTGATGCTACCTATTCTAATTTACCCACAGGGAAATATACATTTAAGGTAAAAGGAGCTAACAATGATAATATATGGAATGAAAGCGAAGCTTCAATAACTATCATTATACTACCACCTTGGTGGAAAACATCTTATGCTATATTACTCTATATACTAATAATCATTACTATTATATTTTTCATTTTTAGATTTGCCACAAGTAGGGCAAATAAAAAGCTGAAAAAAGAAGTAGAAGAGATGCAAAGAGTTAAGGAAAAAGAGATGCATCGTGAAAAAGTCAATTTTTTTATCAATTTAGTCCATGAAATAAGAACCCCCCTAAGTTTAATAAGTTTACCTTTAGAAAAGCTACAATCAACCTTAAAAGAAAATGATAATGCGAATCATTTATTATCAACCGTAAACAACAATGTAAAATATCTGTTCGACATAGTCAATCAGTTATTAGACTTCCAAAAGATTGAGGAGGACAAATATAAACTAGAAATGCATAGTGAAAATATTAATCACTTACTAACTAACTTATATGATCAATTCAAATCGTTTGCAGAGACTAAACAGATTCATTTTTCTCTTATTCTACCCGATGAGGATGTCTTTGCAGTAGTTGACAAAAGCTCTATTTATAAAATAATGCACAACCTTTTAGGAAATGCTATGAAGTTCACAAAAGAACAAGTTGAAATAAAGTTTTCATTAAAAGAAAATCAACTCATTATAGACGTATCAGATGATGGAAATGGTGTTCCTCTAGAAAAAAGAGAGCGAATATTTGAAGCTTTTTATCAAGTAGATAACCAATCACAGGTAGGAACAGGTATTGGATTAGCTTTCTCAAAGCTACTAGCAAAAAACCACAAAGGAAATTTATTACTAGAAGATAGCTTATGGGGTGGAGCACTATTTAGACTTATTCTTCCTTATTCCAAAGGAGACAAAAACACTTCTTTTATATCTTCTGTAAATACGATTGAAACTAAGCTATCTGAAGACAAAATTGGAGCTACTATACTCATTGTAGAAGATAATTTGGAACTAATAGAAATAATGAAAGAAACGCTAAGCAGTACCTTTATTGTTCACACAGCTTCTAATGGAGTAGAGGCTCTTAAAGTTCTAAAAGACCAAGAAGATATAGACCTTGTAGTAAGTGACGTAATGATGCCTGCAATGGATGGTTTTGAGTTAACAAAAGCCATAAAATCAGATGTTAACTTTAGTCACATTCCTATTATTCTTTTAACAGCTAAAGTATCAAGTGAAGCAAGAACAGAAGCTTTAGAATATGGTGCTGATGTATACATATCAAAACCATTCTCTTCAAAAATGCTCATTCTTCAAATAAAGAACCTTCTAAAACTTAAGCAGTCCGTTCAGAAAACAATTCTAACCGAGACCTCTGTAGATGTAGAAAAACTCTCTATTTCTACTAAAGATAAAGAGTTTATGAACAAACTATATGAGGAAATTGACTTCCATCTTTCCGAGGCTGAATTTACCATTGATAATTTAGCACAAACCATGTTTATGAGTCGCTCTAGCTTTTACAGAAAGATAAAAAGTATTACGGGAATGTCACCTAGTGAGTTTTTAATGAAGGTTAGATTAAATAAAGCAGCAGAAATGCTCTTGCAAAATGATTATATTATAAAAGAAGTCTATGAGCAAATAGGATTTAACTCTTCTTCTTATTTTGCTAAATGCTTCAAAGAGCAATTTGGAATGTTACCTAAAGATTATCAAGAAAACAAAGG
>JAAYSY010000065.1 GCA_012518235.1 Bacteroidales bacterium | reverse complement strand
CTTCTTGTAGAGGATGTTTTACAATATCGTCCACTCACTTTATTAGGTGGGGGATATGCTAGAGATAACTTTGATGTTTATTATAAAGGACATAAAATACCTGATGCTTCTGTTTCTTCTTTTAGAAGTTTAGGATTTAGTTATGCTAAAGATAATTGGAAAGTTTTTTATAGAGGGAAAGAAGTTACCGATGTTTCTGCATCTTCTTTTGTGAATTTAGATTCTGGATACGCTAAAGATAACTGGAAAGTTTTGTATCGAGGTAGACCTCTTGCAGGAGCATCAGCTTCGTCATTTAGAGTTTTACGAGATGGATATGCTTGCGATAATTGGAGTGTCTATTTTGAGGGTGTAAAAATTGAGGGTGTTTCTGTCTCCTCCTTTATAAATTTAGGTTATGGATATGCCAAAGACAACTGGAGTGTTTTTTATTGTGGTCGTAAGATGCATGAGGCTTCAGAGTCAACCTTTACTGTATCCGAAGATGGATATGCAGAAGATAGTTGGAATACCTATTACAGAGGACGAAAAGTAGATGAAATAAATAGATCTTCTCTAACAAAGGTTGGAGGAGGTTATGCTAAAGATGCTTGGGATGTATATTTTAACGGACATCTCATTGAAGGAGCTTCTGCTTCTACTTTTGAATATTTAGGTTATGGATATGGAAAAGATACTTGGAATGTGTATTTTAGGGGGTTAAAGCTAGACGATGCATCAGCTTCTACATTTAGCTTGTTAGGAGGATACTATGCTAAAGATAGTTGGAATGTGTATTATAAAGATATAAAGATGGAAGAGGCTTCAGCTTCTACTTTTGAATACCTTGGTGAGGGGTATGCTAGAGATGCGTGGAATACATACCATGGAGCTAGTAAAATCAACCGTTGAATCCATACTCTTATTTATTTATTCGTTTTTGTATAAATAGTTTTAGTTTTTTAATATGCCCTAGTCAAACCAATCACTTGCCCTAGTCAAGTGGACTAGATGTCCTAGTCATCCTAGAGAATTCCCTTACGGTCTATTTATTCCTATATAAGTTGTTTTAACACGATTTGTTAGCACTTTATTCTTATGTCTAAAAGGAAGTTCTACTAGGTATAGGTAGTCTATAAAAAGAAAAGCGGTAAAGTAATGGACACATAAAACGAAAAAAGAATATCTTTGCCACGACTAAACATCCCAACAATTAAAAGAGAGGTATAAAACCAAACACTGAATAGGGTTGTTGTTACGTTAGAAAAGATAGAACTATGATTATAAAGCATTTTACAGATAACGATTTATATAAATTTTCTGTTATGATGGCGATACAGAAAATGTATCCTTGGTCATTAGTGAAATATGAATTTTTTAATAGAGGGAAGACTCAGTTCCCTGAGGGATTTGCCGAGCAGATGAAAAAAGAAGTATCTGCGATGGCGAATTTAAAGATGACTAAGGAGGAGAAGGAGTTTATTAAACGTCGTTGTTATTTTTTTGATCCTGCATTTATTGATTTTTTAGAAGGGTATCAGTACGATCCAAATGAAGTTCATATTGTTCAAAATGGAGGGGAGTTAAAAGTAGTAGTAGAAGGGTATTGGTATCGTACAGTGTTATGGGAAGTTCCTTTAATGGCTATAATTTCTGAACTTTATTTTAGAATGATGGGTATTGAGCCTGTCGAAATAGAAGAACGTGCTATAGAAAAATCTAAAAAATTATGTGCAATTGGTGCCGATCATTCTGATTTTGGTACTCGTCGTAGATTTTCTTTTGATGTGTATGATAGAGTCATTGGGTGCCTAAAAAAACACTCCGGAACTCACTTTAAGGGAACAAGTAATGTTTATTTGGCTATGAAGCACGATACTACTCCAATAGGTACTATGCCTCATGAGTGGTTTATGTATCATGGTGCAATTTATGGTTATCGTGCAGCAACAGCAAAAGCACTCGATGCCTGGGTAGAGGTTTATCATGGAAGTTTAGGTATTTGTTTGACAGATACCTATACCACAGATGTGTTCTATCAGTCGTTTGGTTTGAAACATGCCAAATTATTTGATGGTGTACGTTGGGATAGTGGAGACCCTCTGAAATTCACAGATCAAACGCTTGAATTTTATAGACAGAATCGGATTGATCCTTTATCTAAAACAATTGTTTATAGCGACTCTTTGAATTATGAAAAAGTAAAAGAGATAAAAAAATACATTAAAGGTCGAGTTCACGATGCCTATGGTATAGGAACCTATTTTTCTAATGATGTGGGAGCTACTCCCTTAAATATGGTCATTAAATTAACTGAAGTGCGCTATGATGCTAAAACAAATAATCATCATGTGGTTAAACTTTCTGATATAGCAGGAAAAAACACAGGGAATGAAGAAGAAATAGAATTAGCCAAACGCACACTGGGTATAAAACAATAGCTATTTTTGCGCAAATTTCAGTTTATAGTATAATTCACTTTTTATATTATTAAATAATTTATGATGGAACAATTTTTACCACAGATTATAGCTTCGATTATTATCTTGATTCTGTTACCCGTATCGAGATTGATTGCTACTAAAGTGATTATGAAATCGGGAGTTCTTTTACAAATACCCGAAACACGTTCATTGCGAGTAAAACAAGTGGTAAACATCATACTAAATATGGTATGTGTAATTTGCCTTGCTATAGCATGGGGTGTAAAGCGAGAAAATATATTAATTGGTTTATCTTCTGTATTTGCTGTAATAGGAGTTGCTTTTTTTGCACAATGGTCGCTACTAAGTAATATTACAGCAGGAGTCATAATGTTTTTTACTACTCCCTTTAGAGTAGGAGATAGAATACATATTTACGATAAAGATTTACCTATTAATGCTAGAATAGAGAGTATTCAAACTTTCTATACGCACATACGAACTGATGAGGGGGAAATTATTTTAGTTCCGAATAATCTTTTTTTGCAACGTATAGTATCGGTTCAAAAAGTAGATTAAGATCTCAGAAACACCATATGGACTTTCATTAATAAATTAATTTTAAGAATTGAAAAGTGATTAGGTGAGTAAATCTTTTATGGTTTTCTATAAATACCGTAAATTTATCTTTTAAATAGTAAAGTACTTTTGTACAAAAAAAGCCGCATTAGTTGTTAATACAAGAAGAATAAACTTTTAGAAGTTGTTGATGAACAATAATGTGCTAAAGAAAATAGAAATGGATATAGTATCTTCAGAATTTATCGTTAGTAATACAGATGTAACCAAATGTCCTGCAGGAAATTTTCCTGAATATGCATTTATAGGTCGTTCTAACGTTGGTAAATCAAGTTTAATTAATAGACTAACCCATCGAAAAGGATTAGCTATGACCTCTTCTACACCTGGCAAAACGATGCTTATTAATCATTTCTTAATTAATAACGAATGGTATTTAGTGGATTTACCTGGTTATGGTTATGCTAAGAGAGGAAAAAAAGGACAGAGTCAAATAGAACGTATTATAAACAAATACATTTTAGAGCGAGAGCAATTAAGCAATCTATTCTTATTGATTGATAGTCGTTTGGAACCTCAGGCCATTGATGTGGAGTTTACTAACTTTTTAGGGGAGAACCAAATCCCTTTTTCAATTGTTTTTACTAAGTCTGATAAATTAAAAAAAGGACAACGCAGAAAAAACATTGATCTTTGGGTTCAAGAATTAGAGAAAACTTGGGAGGAGCTTCCTCCTTATTTCATTACTTCATCGGTTACAGGTGAAGGCAGAGAAGATGTTTTGAAATATATTAGTGAAATAAATAAATTTATCAATCAACAAAAAAAGAATAATGAAAAAATATAGTTTAGTTATCGTACTATTATTTTTTAGCTTGGCAAGTATACAAGCACAATCGTGGTTAGATATATTTTCTTCGGATAAAATAGATAAAGCTTCTAAAGTGATCTCTGAGGTTACTGGTGTATCTACTTCAACAGATTTGAAAGGGACTTGGAATTATGTAGGTACAGCTGTTCAGTTAAAATCGGGCGATGCGTTACAACAACTTGGTGGAGCAGTAGCTACTGCAACGTTAGAGAAGAAGGTAGATGAAAAACTTAAGTCACTTGGTATTAATCCAGGAGAGGTATCTTTTACATTTCATACCGATAGTACGTTTTCGTCTAATTTAAGAGGGAAAAAAATGGATGGAACCTACACTTATTATCCTAAGGAGCAAAAAATTAGCTTTCAATATGCTCAAATGATTAATCTTACTGCAAAAGTTAATCATTCAACAGAGTATGTTTCTATCTTATACGATGCTGATAAATTATTGACTATTTTAACTACATTAAGTGAAATGACTAACGACCAAACAATACAGACTATTGGGTCACTAGCTGGTAGTTATGACGGTATGATGATGGGGTTAAAGTTGAAAAAACAAAAAAGTTCATCGAAGTAGGGAATACAGCTTTAGAAGTGAGTTTTGAACAATCAACAAAAGTAAATAAAAAACTGTTTTTCTGAAAAATAAGACTATTTAGTACTAGATTTTTATTATTATCATTATAAAAGAATATATTTGTAATGAATCATAATTAAAAAGTAAAAGAAGAGATTATGAAAAAATATGTAATGCTATCTATTATGTTTGTTTTGAGTATAGGCTATACTATGGCTCAAAAACAAGCAGAGATAAAATTTGATACCCTTTCTTACAATTTTGGAGAGTTTCATGAGAGTAAACCAGTGGTTACTGCGGAATTTAAGTTCAAAAATGTAGGCGATGCTCCATTAGTAATACATCGGGCTATGGGGTCTTGTGGATGTACTGTGCCAGAATATCCAGAAGAACCTATATTACCAGGTAAAACAGGAGTAATTAAGGTAAAGTACAATGGAAAAGGTAGATATCCTGGCCATTTTAAAAAATCAGTAACGATACGTACAAATGCTAAGACTGAAATGGTTAGGCTGTTTGTAGAGGGCACTATGACACCGATTGAGGGGAAATAGAAAAGATAAAATAAAAGACTTGTTAGGAGAATCATTTTTGATTCTCCTTTTTTTTTATTTTCTTTGATAAACTTTTTAAAAAGTTTATAGAAAAACACAATAGAATAAAGAAAATAGAATGAAACAGAACGAGAAAGAATCAGTTGGTTTGCCCGATAATGCTTTTAGAGAGTTAAAAGCAGGTGAAGTTTATACTCCCTTAATGAGTCCAGATAAGAAATATCCCGAAGTTAATCTTTGGTCTGTGTCATGGGGTATTCTTATGGCAATCCTTTTTTCTGCAGCGGCTGCTTACCTAGGACTTAAAGTGGGACAAGTATTTGAGGCTGCTATACCTATTGCAATTATAGCAGTAGGAGTATCTACTGCTGCAAAACGAAAATTTGCACTTGGAGAGAATGTGATTATTCAATCGATAGGTGCTAGTTCTGGAGTCATTGTAGCGGGTGCTATATTCACTCTTCCTGCTTTATATATTTTAGAAAGCAAATACCCAGAAATGTCTGTCGATTTTGCACAGGTATTTTTAAGTTCATTGCTTGGTGGTTGTTTAGGTATCCTCTTCTTGATTCCTTTTCGGAAATATTTTGTGCAAGAAATGCATGGGAAATATCCTTTCCCAGAGGCTACAGCTACAACACAAGTATTGGTATCGGGAGCAAAAGGTGGAAGTCAAGCTAAACCATTATTGATTGCTGGATTAGTAGGTGGACTGTACGATTTTATTGTAGCTACCTTTGGTTGGTGGAACGAGGTTTTTACTACCCGTGTATCTGCATGGGGAGTAGCCTTAGCCGATAAAGCAAAACTAGTATTTAAAGTCAATACTGGAGCTGCAGTACTAGGGTTGGGATATATTGTGGGACTTAAATATGCTTTTATTATATGTTTAGGTTCTTTAGCTGTATGGTGGATTATCATACCTGCTATTTCAATCTTTTGGGGCGATTCAGTACTCAATATGTGGAATCCTGAGATCTCACAGACCGTATCTAGTATGCGTCCCGAAATGATATTTAACTATTATGCAAAAAGCATTGGTATCGGAGGTATTGCCATGGCAGGTATAATAGGTATCATAAAATCTTGGGGTATTATTAAAGCGGCTGTTGGTTTAGCCGTTCAGGAAATGAGCGGAAAAGGTGGAAAAGCAGCCAATGAGGAAGTAAAGCGTACTGAACGAGATATTCCAATGAAAACAATAGCTATAGGATCACTTATAACTATTACGTTAATTGGTTTGTTTTTCTACTTCGATGTTATGCAAGGAAACTTACTGCACACAGCAGTAGCTGTTTTGTTAGTAGCTTGTATTGCTTTTTTATTTACCACAGTAGCTGCAAATGCAATTGCTATTGTAGGTAGTAATCCAGTGTCAGGAATGACTCTGATGACCTTAATTTTAGCCTCAGTTGTTATGGTTGGAGTAGGACTGAAAGGACCAGAAGGTATGGTGGCTGCATTGGTAATGGGAGGTGTAGTTTGCACAGCACTAGCCATGGCAGGAGGATTTATTACCGACTTAAAGATAGGTTATTGGTTAGGTACTACTCCAATAAAACAAGAGGGGTGGAAATTCTTAGGAACTATAGTTTCAGCAGCTACCGTAGGTGGGGTGATGATTATATTAAATAAAACCTATGGCTTTGTTGATACTGGCGAGGGCTCTCAACATTTGGTGGCACCTCAAGCAAATGCTATGGCTGCTGTAATTGAACCGTTGATGAGTGGTGTAGGAGCTCCATGGTTGCTTTATGGAATTGGTGCGGTTTTAGCTGTTGTTCTAACCTTCTTTAAAATACCAGCTTTGGCATTTGCCCTTGGTATGTTTATTCCTTTAGAGTTAAATATTCCATTATTAGTTGGTGGAGCAATGAATTGGTATGTTACTTCTAGAACTAATGACGAGGCCATAAATAATGCTCGTAGAGAAAAAGGAACATTATTAGCTTCTGGTTTTATTGCTGGTGGTGCATTAATGGGAGTGGTTAGTGCTGGTATGCGTTTCTTTGGAGTAGATCTATTGAATACAAACTGGTTGGAGAATTCTTGGTCCGAGGTATTAGCTCTTGTAGCTTATATCGTTTTAATTGTTTACTTTATACGTTCGTCTTTGAGTGTTAAGTTGGATAAGTAATTGAATATAGAGCTTAATATTATAGAAAATAATAAGTGAAACAATGAAAAAAATAATTTGCTTACTGTCTCTTTTTGTAGTTACAGTTTGTATTCAAGTTGAGGCTCAAGAAAAGCAAGTTCTTCAACTGTGGGAGAATGGGCTACCTGAAGAAGAACAATTGGTAGGTGCCGTAAAAGTAGAAGCTGAAAATGAGAAAGATATTCCTAATTTAACGGTTTACTTACCCCAAAAGCCTAATGGTAAAGCAATAATAATGTGTCCTGGTGGTGCTTATGGTATGTTAGCTATAGATCATGAAGGACATGCTATGGCTGATTGGTTTACTTCTCAAGGTATAGCTTATTGTGTATTAAAGTATAGGCTACCAGGCGGAAGATCTACCATTCCATTTACTGATGCTGAACGAGCAATTCAATTGATAAGAGAACATGCTGTAGAATGGAATATTAATCCCAAAGCAGTTGGAGTGATGGGGGCATCAGCAGGAGGACACTTAGCTTCTACTTTGGCTACACACTTTACATCTGATGCGACTCGTCCAGACTTTCAAGTTTTGCTATACCCTGTTATCACATTGAATGAGGAATTTACTCACAAAGGATCAAAATTCAATTTGTTAGGAGAAACTCCAACAGAAGAGCAAGTTGCTTTTTATTCAAATGAAACAAGGGTAACTAAAAATACTCCTCCCGCATTTATAGCCTTATCGTCAGATGATAAAGCCGTGTTACCCATTAATAGCTTACTCTATTATAAGGCCTTAATGCGTTATGATATTCCTGTTGCGTTATTTAGTTATCCCAAAGGAGGGCATGGATGGGGATTTAACGATCAGTTTATCTATAAAAGAGAGTGGACTCAAGAGTTAGAAAAGTGGCTTAGAGAGTTAGAGTAAGATAGAAAAATAAAAAGTCCTAGTTTATATTATATAAAGTATTTACCAATAACAAAAGGTAAACTATTAGGTTCTGTATATTTAGTAACGTATGACAAATTGAAAAGAAATGTGTTGAATTAAACATGTTTCTTTTCTGTTTTTTATGAATACTTATACTTAAGAAGTAATACTTATATTTCTTAATCTAAGTTCTATGGGATATGCAGTACCCTATTTAAATGACGTTTTTTGATAGGTATGTTTTTTTGCATAGATAAAGTGTCATTTTTAGTAAATGCTAATACCTAGAAAAGTGTTTACTTGCATTGAGCTATTTTCGAGTGTTTTTTATAATAGTAAAACACGTATAAATAATTTAACTTAAATAATAAGCCTATGTTACGAAAAGCACAATTTGTTTTTTACTGTTTTCTGTTTTGTTCAGGACTTCTAAATGCACAGACAGAACGTTATAAAGAGATTACGAACCCAAATTTAACAACAATAAATTCTGAACCAGCCCGTGCTAGTTTTAGATCTTATACGGATGAAAATACAGCTCTTAGCAATGATAAAAAAGACACTTATTATTTATCATTAAATGGAGAATGGAAATTTAATTACGTTGAAAACATAGACGATAGGCCAAAAAATATAGAATCATTACCAAGTGAATCAAAACAATGGCAGTCTATACAAGTTCCTGGAAACTGGGAGTTACAAGGATTTGGAATTCCTATTTATGTTAATCAGCCTTATGAGTTTTGCTCGCCAGCAAATGTGGAGCCATTTTGGTTAAAACCCAATCCTCCTTATGTTCCAGAAAAATGGAATCCTACAGGAACTTATTATAGAACTTTTGAATTGTCTGATGACTGGAAAGATAAAGAAGTATATTTGACTGCAGAGGGTACTCGTGGAGCTGCTTACTATTATATAAATGGGGAGTTTGTAGGAATGTATAAAGATGCTAAAACTACTGCTCGCTTTAATGTATCTTCCGTTTTAAAAGAAGGGAAAAATCATTTAGCTATTCAAATTCATCGTTTTTCTGATAGTAATTATTTAGAGTGTCAGGATTTTTGGCGAATTAGTGGAATAGAGCGTGATATATATCTTTCGGCTCGTCCTAAGCTTCATATTGCTGATTTTAAGGTTGAATCTCCTTTAGATGCAAATTATGAAAAGGGAGAGTTAACCATTCAGGCTCTTATTAATGAACCAGAGAGTAGTTCACCTTATTTATTATTTTACACTCTTTATAACCAAGATGGAAAGAAAATAGATCAGCAGCAACTAGAGTCTATTCAAGGTAAGGGTAAATATCAATGGATTGCTAAAAATACAATTGATCATATTAAACCATGGACTGCTGAAACACCTAATTTATACACTTTAGTCTTAAGTTTAAAAGAGGAAAGTGGTAAGACAATTGAAGCGACTAGTGTAAAAGTAGGATTCCGAACGATTGAGATTAAAAATAGTCAATTGTGTGTTAATGGTCAGCCTATATTGGTGAAAGGGGTAAACGTACATGAACACAATGAAAAGATGGGACATTATGTTACAGAAGAGTTAATGTTGAAAGATATAGCATTGTGGAAACAACTAAATATAAATACTGTACGTACATCGCATTATCCTCAGCCAGAACGTTTCTATGAGTTATGTAATGAATATGGAATTTATGTGATTGACGAAGCAAATATTGAAAGTCATGGTATGGGATATGATATTTCGTTAGGTAAATCTTTAGGTAATAATCGGTTGTTTGAAAAAGCACATATGTATCGTACTTTTAATATGTATGAAAGGGATAAAAACCATCCCTCGGTTATTATTTGGTCATTAGGAAATGAGGCAGGTAATGGGTATAACTTTTATACTACTTACTTAGCTTTAAAAGAAGTTGATAATCGTCCAGTTCAATATGAGCGAGCCAAATTAGAATGGAATACTGATATATATTGTCCAATGTATGTGCGGATTAATGAAATAGAAAAGTATGCTCAGAATCCAGAAAATACAAGACCTTTAATATTATGTGAATATGCTCATGCTATGGGAAATAGCTTGGGTAATTTTCAGGATTATTGGGATGTGATAGAAAAGTATCCTTTGCTACAAGGTGGTTGTATTTGGGACTGGGTAGATCAAGGCTTTGAGGAGTTTACTCCCGAGGGAAAGAAATATTGGACTTATGGAGGAGACTATGGAGCAGTAGGGACTCCTTCTGATGGTAACTTCTGTATCAATGGAATTGTTTATCCCGATCGTTCTTTGAAGCCTATGACACTTGAAGTGGCAAAGGTGTACCAAAATATTAAATTCTTGAATTTTCAACGTGATAAAGGAACGATTGATGTAAGGAATGATTTTGTATTCACTAATTTAGATAAATACAAATATGAATATGTGATTCGTGAATCGGGAAAGCAAATATACAAAGGAGAGTTCAAGGTGGTTGCAAAACCAGGAGAAATAAAAACTGTTTCTTTAGAAGGTATTCCATCGGAAGCTCCTTCATTTGGTGATGTTCAAATAGAGTTTTATGCATTAATTAAAACAGCTGAGCCATTCTTAGAAAAAGGTTTTGTTATTGCTAAGGAGCAATGTGAAGTATATCCTTATGCTAAAAAAGCAACTTACTTAGCAGCTAGTGGAGTGGAACAGAAGAAGAATGATACTCAGATTCTTTTATCAGGAAATCGTTTTGAAGTGGCTTTTGATAAGATGTCGGGACAAATGACTTCTTATAAATGGCGTGGAATAGAATATCTAGCGAATCAATATGGACCTAAACCAAACTTTTGGAGAGCACCTACAGATAATGATTATGGTGCAGACTTAGGTAGAGTATTGCGTCCTTGGTATGAAAATAGTTATTGTGATCTTAAAGCGAACGATATTAAAGTTAGCTTTGAAAATAAAAACTATACTCAAGTGATAGTGAAATACATTTATCCTTCTACTGATACCGAGTGGACAATAACTTATAATATTCAAAATAATGGAGTGATTAAAGTTCATAACTGCTTTGTTAGTAAAGATCAAAATGCACCTATTATTCCTCGTATAGGTTTACGTATGCAGTTAACATCAGACTTGAATCAACTTACTTATTATGGTAGAGGACCAGAGGAAAATTATTCCGATAGAAAAACGTCTCAGTTTATAGGAGAATATAGTCGTTCTATACAAGATATGTATGAGGGTTATATAAGACCACAAGAAAATGAACACCGAACCGATGTACGTTGGTTGGCTCTTACTAAAAAGTCTGGAATGGGAATATTAGTAGTGGCAGAGGATAAAATAGAATTTAATGCGTCTAATTATTTAATGGAGGATTTTGATGATGGAGAATCTCTAGGTAATGGAAAACCTGTAACTGAAGGAGTTACTAATAGTCATTTAACTGATCCAAAACCTAAGAAGCTTGTTGATTTATTTATTGATTATCGTATGATGGGTGTAGGAGGTGATGATAGTTGGGGTTCAAGACCTTTAGAACAATATCAAATTTATCCTGGGGTTAAAAATGCGATAGAGTATTCTTTTACTTGGATTCCTATTAGGAAAAAATCGGATATATATTCTACTATTTATAAATAGTTAATTGATTTTATAGCTTATAATTTGCAAGAAACGGGGAATATATTTTCTCCGTTTCTTTTTTTTGTTTAAACTTGAGTATGATAAAACTCAAAGGTCTATATCTAACTATTTTTATGCTTCTTTATTCACTTACTAGCCAAGCTTCTCATCCTATAATGGAAATAGCTAGGAGGTATCTGGGTACGCCTTATGTTGCTAATACATTAGAAGATGAAGGCTCGGAGGAACTAGTTATTAATAAGCAAGAGGTTGATTGTACAACTTTTGTAGAATATGTTTTAGCAGAGTACTTTATGGATAACGAACATTCTTTTGAATCAAGATTGCAATCTATACGTTATCGAAATGGGATTATAAAGGGGTATACTTCACGTATGCATTATTTTTCAGAATGGATGCAACAAGCTATAAAGAATGAATTATTAATAGATGTTACCGCAAAAAACAGTAACTTTATTGGGGAGTTGGATATCCATTTTATGTCATCTCACCCAGAGTTGTACAAGCCACTTCAATATGATAGTGAGTATAAAATTAATGAGATCTGCAAAGTAGAGAAAGAGTTAACAGGGGATATTTTTCATTATCTTCCTAAAGATAAAATAGGTCCACATGGAGTGACTTGGATTCAAGAGGGAGATATCATAGCACTAGTTACAACGATAGATGGATTAGATGTTAGCCATTTAGGTTTTGCTACTTATGAGAAAAAAGAATTGCGATTGTTACATGCTTCTTTTAATGATAAACAAGTAATAATTGATTCTGAGCCATTACATGATAAGCTTAAAAATAGAGATTCCATAGTGGGTATTCGGGTGTTTAGAGTTCAACTTTAATTAATATAATATGAAAAGGTTATCTTTTATTGCGTTTATTTTAATCGTTATGAGTAGTTTTTTATATGCTCAAGACAATCAGGACTGGGCTAATTTAAAGAGATTTCAAGAAGAAAATAAAAAACTGGGAAAACAAACTCCTGATAGTTATTCTCCTAGAGTTGTATTTATGGGAAACTCAATCACAGAAGGGTGGTTAGGTCAATCACCAGAATACTTTACTAAAAATACCTCGTATATAAATAGAGGAATTAGTGGACAAACATCTCCACAAATGTTATTACGTTTTAGACAGGATGTTGTTCAATTAGAGCCTAATGTAGTAGTTATTTTGGCCGGAACAAATGATATAGCTGGAAATACAGGACCTTCAACACTAGAGATGATACAGAATAATATTGCTTCAATGTGTGAAATAGCTGAAGCCAATGGAATTGATGTAGTTCTTTGCTCCATATTACCAGCCTATGATTTTCCTTGGAAAACAGGTTTGGAACCAGCAGATAAAATTAAAAAGATGAACCAATGGATTAAAGAATATGCATCTGTTAATGAATGGATGTATGTGGATTATTATTCTGCATTAGTAGATGAAAGAGGAGGTTTACCAAGTAAATATAGTGGGGATGGAGTGCATCCTAACAAAGCTGGATATGCCATAATGGAGCGTATTTTAGAACAAGCTCTTGAAAATTTTTCAATAGAGTAAAAAAAGTTTGTTTTTCTTTTGGAGAGTCAAAAAATACATCTATATTTGCATCGCAATCTTGAAAAAAGAGAAACAAAAAGGTGCGTTAGTTCAGTTGGTTAGAATACCTGCCTGTCACGCAGGGGGTCACGGGTTCGAGTCCCGTACGTACCGCAAGAAAAAGCTGAAAATCTAGTAAAATAGATTTTCAGCTTTTTTTATAATTCTAGTTTACAGCCTGAATTTTATTAGTGTTAATCTG
>JAAYSY010000064.1 GCA_012518235.1 Bacteroidales bacterium | reverse complement strand
CAATGATATTTTTCAATTCATCTAATCTTGCTTTTTCTTCTGCAGTTAATTTATCTGCTTCCTTTTCAGCTTTCTCAACAAGAGCGTTGTATTCTTTTTCTAATTCAGTCCATTGCTCTTCAGAGTAATCTGCAATATTCTCAACTGCTTCTTCAGCCATTTCTTGAACTGTAGTTACAGCTTCTTCAACTGCTGGTTTTTCTTGATTACTTTTAGAACCTCCACAAGCAAATAACAACGATGATGTTGCTAAAACAAATAACAATCTTTTCATAAATTTTCAATTATTTAATACCATATTAAAAATAGCATGCAAAGATAAGTCTTTTATTTTATCAATAAATTATATTTCCATTTATTTTTAAGTGTTAGACTAACAAAACAAATAATTTTATCACTCCATCAACCCAACTTTGAAATTATTTACAATATTTCTGTATTAAATCATCAACTAAAGGATCATTAAGCTCTTTTGCTTTATTAAAACTTATACAAGCTTCAGAATTATTTTTCAGTTGTATCTGTGTTACTCCAAGTAAGCGATAGCTTTCAGCATAGGTGGGGTCAATCTTAATAGCTTCTTTAAATATTTTCTCAGCCTCATCATTACGCCCTACTCTAAGATTAGTAGCTCCCAACTCTATATGATAAACCACTTCATCGGGACTAATTAGAATTGCTTCTGAGAAATCATTTAATGCTTTCTGAAATAACTTACTATCACGTGATACTTGCCCTCTAAGGTAATAAAACACATCATTAACACGTCCGCCCATCACATCATAAAACGTATCATAATCTTTCAAAGCATCTCGATGACGATTCAGAATTGAGTAAACATGTGCTCGTTCTAAATAATAAGTCGCTTCTTCTTCCGTTGGCCGTTCAGAAACATGAGCAATACAACTATCTAAAAAAACAACTAATTCTTCGGGTTGAGCGCCTAATAATTCTTTTGATTTAGCTGCACTATAATAAGATGTAGATGTGGCTTCATTAGAATTATTAATTTGCTGATAGATATCAAATGCCTCTTGATACTTTGCATCCGCAAAATAAATATCACCTTTCAACTGGAGATAAATAGATAAATTATTAATTTCTAATCCGCGATCAATAAGTTCTAATGCATCTGTTAAAGCCCATCCTTTAGGTTTTTCATTGGCTTGTACTAAATTATAATTATAAATTAATTTGGCATAACTATAGTAAACTTCGGATTTATCTGTAGCTACATTTACCGCTTTAGCCATAATATCTTTAGCTTCTTTTAGATTAGCTTCATCATTTATATCATTAAATGCATAATAAGAAGCTTTTCTAACATATCCTTCAGGATTAGTAGGGAACTTCTGTATAAAGTCATTTAATAAACTAAGGTATTCCTCACCTTGTATTTGAGAAGAAACTATAAAAAGAAAAACAAGTGCTTCTTCTTCGGTATCGGGCAAAGCCTTTTTAATACCTATTTTTTTCAAGGATAAATCATTAAACGATAAAGCACCTATAGATTGAGCAATAATATAATTAGTATCCACTGCATAGCTAATTGAAGTAGCCTCCTCGCCGATGGCTTCTTGAGATAAACCTACAACCTCACCATTCTGATTCATTATAGGACAACTGACCATTTTATCTTTTAGAGGTAAATTCAAAGTATAATAGTTGTAATCCCCTATTCGTGACACCTCTTTTATTGTACCAGCTATAGTTTCCTCTTTTTGTTGAGTTGCATAACCTAATAAATAGACTGCATCACCTGCGTTAAGCTTTTTTTCATTAACCACTAAAGCCTCTACACTTTTATCTACAGCCACTTTAAATTTAATAACATCATAGAGGTCATCAACCCCCATAATAGCTTCAACCTCAAATCCTTTACCATCAGCATCTACTATTGTAGCTCGCTGAGCTCCTTCAAACAAAGCATATTGAGAGACTCCTACCCCTTTACTATCAACAAAAAAACCATTTCCGGTTCGAAGTATTTCGTCTTTATCATTATAGGTAATGATTGAGAAAACTGCTTTACGTGCTTTTTTTACCCATTTGGGTGATTGAGCCATTGTCCAGCTAAAGCTTAATAGGCTTAAAACTGAAAATAAAAGTATTCGTTTCATTTATTAATCTTCTGTATTTAACATTCTACATTTTAAGGCTTCATAAACAATTATACCTGCAGCAACCGAAACATTTAATGAATCTATTGTTCCCACAATAGGAATAGAAGCCCAATGATCACAAAGAGCTAATAATGGTGCTGATACCCCCACATCCTCGGCCCCCATAACTATACAAGTAGGAGCAGTATAATCAATTGATGAATATATTTCCGTTCCCTTTTCTGAAGCAGCTACAATTTGAAATCCACTATTCTTAAGGTATTGAAGAGTTGATTTTAGATTCTCCTCACGACAAACAGGAAGAGTCATTAAGGCTCCTGCCGATGTTTTAATAGCATCAGCATTAACTGACACACTACCCTTTGATGGAATAATTATTGCATTAACCCCAGCACATTCACATGTACGAGCTATAGCTCCAAAATTTCTAACATCTGTAACCCCATCTAAAAGGATAAATAATGGGCTTTTTCCTTCTTCAAATAAAAAAGGAACAACATCTTCAACTTTATAATAAGTAACTGGAGAAATAAACGCAATCACTCCTTGATGGTTTTTCCTTGTTTCTCTATTTAATCGTTGGATAGGTACTCTTTGAACAGGGATTTTCTTTCCCCTAATCGCATCAAACAACTCTTTTGATAACTCACTTTGAATATCTTTTTTAATTAAGATTTTATCTACTTCTTTTCCCGCTTGAACAGCTTCAATAACTGCTCTTACGCCAAAAATCATTTCATTTTTAGGATTCATTTTATTTTTCTTTTTATAAAAACCCTAGCAACTCTTTAGCATTATCTAAAGCAGCTTGAGTTAAAGTAGAGCCACTCACCATCTGAGCTATTTCTTCTACTCTTTCATTGTCGTTTAATTCACTAATATGGCTATGTGTTTGATGTTCATCATCTTTTTTATACACTTTATAGTGGGTTTTACCACGAGCCGCTATTTGTGGAAGATGCGTAATACTAATTACTTGCTTATCATTAGTACTCATTTCCTCCATAATAATAGCCATTCGTTCAGCTATTTCCCCTGAAACCCCAGTGTCTATTTCATCAAAAATGATAGTAGGCAATTGCATTTTTCCTACCATCATAGCTTTTAATGATAACATAACACGAGCTATTTCACCACCTGATGCTACCGCACTTAATGGTTGCAAAGGAGTATTCTTGTTTGCTGAGAATAAAAAGGTAATAACATCTTCTCCCCATTGATTAGGTTGTTTTCTTTTATCACATTTTACCTGAAACTGCACATTTTTCATCCCTAACGGAACTAAGTGTTCTACAATTTCTTTCTCAAACTGAAGAGCTGCTTTTTTCCTTCTCTTACTCAACTCTTTTGCTTTAACCTTAACCTCATCGAATGATAAAGTTATCTGCTTGTTCAGCTCTTTTATTTCGTCTTCTAAAGAACTTATTGTTGTTAATTGATTTTTATACTCCTCTTTTAATTCTATTAATTCTTCAATTGTTTGAGCTCTATGTTTTTGTTGCAGTGAATAAATAAGATTCAATCGATTCTGTATCTGTTCTAACTCAATAGGATCAAACTCAATATGCTCCTCTTCTCTAGTTATTTCATGATAAATATCTTTTAATTCAATATAAACACTACTTAACCGCTCCGATAACATGTTAGAGGAGGGAAAGACTTTACTTAAATCTCTTAACGACCGAACACCTTCATTTAACAAAGAAAGAACACCCTTATCATCATTATCTAAAACAGAATTCAATCGATAAAGAGTTGCTTTAATTTCCTCAGCATGTGATTGTAACTCAAAAGTCTCTTCAAGACGCTCCAACTCCCCTTTCACTAAATTAGCCTCTTCTAGCTGTTCTAATTGAAACTGAAGATAATCTTGTTGTGTTTTTCCTTCTTCTGCCTCTTGAATTAGTTGTGATAGTCTTTTGGTTTTCTTTTGCCAATCCATAAAGACTTCCTTATAGACTACAAGTAAATCATCATTCTGAGCCATAACATCTATGACGTCCATTTGAAAACTCTCTTGACTCAGTAGTAAGTTTTGATGTTGAGAGTGAATATCAATTAAATAATCACCCAACTCTCTCATTTGAGTAAGGTTTACAGGAGTATCGTTTATAAAAGCTCTACTTTTTCCTGTAATTAATACTTCACGGCGTAAAATACACTCTGAATGATAATCTAACTGGTTAGCTTCAAAAAAAGGTTTTAAATTATACGATCCAACCTGGAACTCAGCCTCAATAATACACTTCTCTTCTCCCGCACGGATGGATTTACTATCTGCACGCTGTCCTAGCAACAGGTTTATAGCGCCTAATAATATTGATTTTCCAGCTCCAGTTTCTCCTGTAATAACAGAAAACCCCTTATAAAAAGGGATAGATAGTTGCTCTATAAGAGCATAATTCTGTATGTATAGCTTTTTTAGCATAAACTTTTATAAATGAAAAATCGAGTCTTTATATTAAAAATAGTAGATTAAGTCAGCCTCAACTAATTAATAATAGTTGCTAATTTATCTACAATATCGGATGCAACGGCCTCTTTACTTTTTAATGGATAAACTTTCGCCTCATTTTGATCAATCAATGTGACTTTATTTGTATCCACTTGAAATCCAGCTCCAGCATCTCTCAGTGAATTTAGAACAATAAAATCTAAATTTTTCTTTCTTAGCTTCTCTTTTGCATGTGTTTCTTCATCATCAGTTTCTAAAGCAAAACCAACCAATCGTTGATGCTCTGTTTTTATTTTTCCTAAAGAAGCAGCAATATCTTGAGTGGGTTTTAACTCTAATAACACTTTATTCCCCTCCCGTTTTACTTTCTTATCAAACGTTTCACTAGGAGTAAAATCCGCAACCGCTGCACATAAAATCCCAGCATCCATCAAAGGAAATGCTTCAACAGAAGCATTATACATTTCATCTGCTGAGGTTACATTGATACGTTTAATTAATGGAGAGGAAACCTCTAAGTTTACAGGACCACTTATTAAAGTCACCTCAGCTCCTCTTGCTACACATGCTTCAGCTAAAGCATAACCCATCTTACCCGAAGAATAATTACCAATAAAACGAACAGGATCAATTTTCT